>NZ_JCACKG010000211.1:0-69439 GCF_059505265.1 Myxacorys chilensis
CTCAGCCTTCTAAACCTTCCCGCAAATTATGAAGAAACGTATGCGTTCGCCCTATCCAGGTACACCAGAGTCAAGATCAATCGTTTTCAGAGTCGAGGAAGATGAAAGACCGACTCTAGAAACCCTTAACCAACCTACTGAAGAAGGCAGGCGAGGCATGAGCGCTTAGATGTTCTGCTTTGATAGTCTCTTTGTGGCAATTCAGTGAACTTAAGAACCTGCCGTCCTGACGATCAAGCCTCACAACGTATAACCAAAGTGAAGATGTAAGAACACTTGCCTAATATGTCTACAGTTCTCTCACCCCAAGAGTATCAAGACCTTATCCGCAAAATAGGACACCTTCCCAGCGGATTGTTTAGCAAACTGAGGATAGACGCGATCGCGTCTTATCTTTCTAGCAATCTTAGTTTTGACGAAAAGCTGATTGACGTTATAGGCATCCATCATCAGCAAATCACTGCTTATTTCGTGCTGACCGATCAAAGAATGATCTGTCTCGCACCTGAAATGAAGCTGTTTGAAGCTCCACTAGAAAACGTTCAAGGTGTTGTGACCAGCTTGACTGGGTTTAGGGTGATGTCAACCCTTGGCGAATTCAAAGCTCGCTATTTGCACCCTAGACTACGCCTAGATTTCCCGCGATCGCTAAAATCTGCTTCTGTACGAATGGAAGATACTGACCTGACTTTAGACAAATCTGGTAGAACAAAAACGCAAAATAGTCTTGGAACGATCGTTGCTGCTATTGGGGTAGTTGTGGCTTTTCATGGTTTTCAGATGGATACCACTGTTTCTAGCGGGTTCGGCTCTGTTCACAACATTGGCTTGATACAAGAGCAAAACAAGCAAATTCAGCTAGGCGGCGCGATTTTTATTGGCGGAATTCTGATTCATTATTTAGGGGAAAACCGAAACAATGAATAGACGAGTCAAAAAAGGGCGTTGCTGGTCAATCTGGTAATGCTTTTGAGTTTTTCGGCGTTAAACTATTGCAAACTTTTGATGAAGATCCGGGGCTACTAATTCCCAACCTGTAGCCTGAGTCAGTAATTGAAAGTCCAATGCTAAAAGCGATCGCCGTTACTATTGCATCAGTCCTTGTAGCAACGTCAGCGCAAGCTGCGCCGTCCGACTGGAGAAATTCTGAAACCGATGCTATGTTTGCAAAACACTTTTCACCTTCAGAGAACGAGGCTCTTAAGCGCAATGTTTCCGGTTCGGAGTCAGGGAATAGAGCAGTTGAAGCAGCTTACGTAATTGCAAGGCTTCTTGAAGACAGCCCAGAAAAGATTTACGATTTAGCCGCTGTAACCTGTGACGAGCGCTCTGTCGGCATTCCAAGAGTGCTTTTGGTCAATGCGATCGTTAGAAGTATTCGAGCGACAAGATCGAAAATGCACCCTTTGACTGCAAGGTATTTTGGAGAGCAGCTGACAAACGTTGCGATCAGATCGTACTGCCCTTCTCTCAAAGAATAGTTTCGGTATCCTGTTATGGCTTGAAGTTACGGTTGTAACACACTGAAAAAAAGCTGGCTGCAACACAACAATTTTGGCTTGGAATCTACTAATAAAATTTTGAAGGAGTGATCATGGCGCAAGTTGAAATACTTGGTGGGGAAATCCCAACAGGCAAGTGGGATACAAAATATTTCTTTGAAGATGTTTTTCCCGAAATAGTTATCAATGTTGACGGTCAATTTAGAAAGCTAGATCTGAACAGTATTAAGTCAGCAGAAATAGTAGATCAAGAGCAAATTAAAAGCATTGCCTCTTCAGCGGGCTGGGGTATTGCGGCTGGGTTGGTTGCTGGAATTTTGACAGGCGGACTAGGTTTAATTGCGGGTGGTGTTGCTGGCGCGATCGCTAAAGGGCAAAAAACCGTAGTTACCTTTATGTGTGAACTAAGCGACGGGCGCAAATTCATTGCTGCTACAGATTCTCAGACTTGGAAGAAAATCATGGGCATTACCATGACTCCTGAAGATAAAAGATTCAAGCGCAAAGCGCTACCTACAGCAAAAATTACTTCTATCTAGTTAGTTGCACCTTGTCACCCACCACACCGCCGCAAAGATTTCTGCTAGTATCTTCCCCTTGACGCCGTGATCGCGAATCTTCACTAAGAGCCTGCACTCTACAATTTATTCCTGCACAGGCTGAAGAATTCTCTAAGAGCAGTCCTATCCTGCGGAGAAAACGGAAAGTTGACTCGTTGAATTCGCTCAGGAGTACTCTGACGTAAGTTCAGAATCTCAATGCCCACAACCTCGTCCTTCTCGTCGTAATCGTAGACAATGCCAGGTGCGATTTCTTCAGAGTCAACAATGCTAGAAGTTTTAAGGTAAAGGTAAGCCGCATTTGCCTCTTTATCGTGCGTTATTCTCATAATTTCCCTCTATATTTTCGATCAAAATTAAGATGATTGCCCAAGGAAGTCCGCGATCGCTGTTCCTTCAAAATCTTCTCCACCCACCGCAAAGCCTTCCGATCGTGTCAGGCTCGGCTGAGGGAAGACCAAGGAAAACCCTTCCTGGTTAATCAAAATCGTCCAATAAGCTATTTAGCAATACGCTCCGATCTGACTCAGACAGATAGCCATAGATCTTTTGCACTAGCGCTGGAGATGCATTTTTCTTAAACCAGTCTTCATCTGGCTCGTCGTTGAACCCTAAAAAATATTTCAATCGCTTTTCAATCTCAATCTTATCGTTCTTGTCTAACTGCCCTTTTCGATCCAGCCAATTGCTAGACGCATCCTTAAAACAGTTTCCGTCTACCGTACAAACTTGATGCACTAGAGCGTAAGACTTATCAGAAAGCCCATTTCTTGCTGTATTTGTAATTGGATAAGTGGTTGGCAAGCCTGCGAAGGTTGTCTGAGAAGTTAATGGAATTGCAGTAAAAGTCTGAATGTAGTCAGATGTATCTTGAAACTCATCGCTTGTCCAAATGATGTGAGGATGAGTTCCCCGAAAAACACGGCTCGAATTAATCGTCAATGAGCATGAAGTGGTTTTACAATTAACCTCTCCGGGTTCTACTAGCTCATAAATATGTTGATGCCTATCGTGGCATTGAAGAGAAACTCGGTAAGGATTTATCATATAAATCCAACCCTGTCGGGGTCGTTGTCCAGCCAAACCCTATACTCCTAACTCTTCAAGTAGCTTTTTCCGCTCCAACTGAAGGTTTAGCTGTGCCCTATCTTCTGGCTTGTGCTTACTCTTCGCCTCAGCCATAGGAGCAGTAGAGTAGACATGATCTAACAACTCATTGATCTTTTCGGAAGTGAGCCCAGCCCATTCTTTTCTGATGTTTTCCAGCATCAATCGCAACCCTTCCGACAGGTCAAGATCGTCCGCTTCAGGCAATTCGCCAGCGACCTGAATTAAAATACTGTTGCCTTCTTGTCGCTGAGTTACTTTATCCTCTAGACCGCTCAGGGCATCATCAATCTCTTCGTCCCAAGGGCCGTAGTTGTAGTAATACCAATTCAATTGGGTTAGTTGATTTCCTGTCCATTTAACTGAGTAGAGATCTGCCAGATACAGGAACTTTACCAATTGAGTTTTGGTGATAAACCCCTTGGTCTTATAAACGAAGTATAGGATGAGACTTTCTAGCATATTTTTGCCCCTCGTTTGGCTAGAACTTATCCTGATCCCCACTGAAGAGATAGAGTTGCAACTTATCTTAGCATCGGAACTTTGATCGAAACCCTTTCAATCCAAATCTTGATAGAATCGCCAAAACTAGTCAGACCCTAGAACAGTCCCTAGTTTCCTGTTCTAGCTGTAAAATCCGTGCCTGTAGTTTTTTAATCGTGGTATTCAGACATAATTGAGAAGCTCTGTTTAGGGATAGGAGTGCGATCGCTCACCGTGAATGCTGCATTTTTCGAGAAGGCTTTAGCTTCATGTGCCCGCACCATTCCTCTTTAACAAAGATCATCAGTTCATCAAAGTTTGCGCCAAACTCTCGGATCAGCGATTTCTGAGCTTCACTAAGCCTTAGCCATTGCTCGTCAGTGTGAACAAAAAAGTAAACCGCCTTTCCATGAGTCGTGAATGTAATATTTGCTTCTTGAATCCATTTACGGTTAGTCAGCTTATTCGATTTGCGCGGAGTTGATGTGTATGTCATGATGATCGCACTAAATTATTTTGATGGCGCTTCTTTGTTTCGGCAGAGAAGCGCTTTTTGCTAGTCGTTGTAGTTGATGATGATTAGGGACGCAGAATGAGGCGATCGCCATCTATAACGCCGAACTCGTCAATGTCAAATTCGTCTAGCTGTGTATGGTCGTTGCCGTCAACCTCGACGACATAACACCACCCAGGCGTGAAGCTTGTATCAGGACTGGTGTTGCGAAAACACCAGTACACCGACTGCCAGTAGCAGCCAACGATTAAACCTTCTTTGGGCGTGGATACGCCGGATCTGTAAATCACAACTTCTTGCCAAAGATCATATTTAGGATCTGGCTTTACCTCAGCCAACGTGTTCTTAACGAACTGCTCAAACTTTTGCTTCTCGGTTAGGCTTTGATTCGGCATGATGCAAGTCTCCAAAAGCGTGAACGTGTCAATGATCAGTCCTCAACGGTTTGCAGCGAAATGCAGGCGCTATAGAAGCGCCTAAGAGGATGAATTTAGAACGGCAATAATTCAGCTAAGAAACAAGCTTTGCGCGTTGGCGAGACTTTTGAAGAGTTACCCCAGTCGGCTTGAGCTTTTAGTTTGCAGACGCCGCGATCATAGTGGCGACATTGAGCGCAGGTTGCCTGGATGTGACCGGAGCCGCGTTCATCATTGACTTGAGTGAAAGGTTTCGCGATCGTTGATATCATTTGATTGCCTCGTTAGTGGGGTGAGAGAGCGGTGTGTGATTGGTAGTCTGTACCGCTCTTTCGTTTATCTATTTCTACTATATCACTGTTAACTCGTGATACGAGGGGATTTATATAAAGCTTATGTGAATCCTTATCACGGTTAACTCGTGATAGACTCTGATAAACTCATCTGTGTTTGTCCCATGCCGAATCCACGCCCTAAGCTTGAGAACCTAAAGTCGTTTGCTAAGGTGGGTGATCGCGCTCTATCGAAGCGGGTGATTGGAACTCGCTACCCTGAAGATGTTGAGGCTGTCTTGAAAGCAATGCCATCTGATGAAATGCAGCAACTCATCAGAGCGGCGGTTGAAAAGGAACTTCGAGATCGCGGCTTACTCTAAGTTTTTACGGGCAGCCGTAAAAATGATTAACGACTCACAGCATGGTTACGCGCTGCCATTCATCGATCTCTGGAAAGCGAGACTTAAGCCGCGCTCTCGCACGGATGAAGCAGCCGCTTGGCTTCGCTGATCCAAAGTCCGATGTCTGTTTGAGAGTTCCAAAATTGCTGCAACTCATCGCGCCGTTTCTGCGGTAGGGGCTTCGAGAGTCTCTTCCAGCTTGACTGTTTTGTGCGACTGCAAACGTCCCACTTCCAAGCTGAATCAGGGTAGCTCTTGTAGGGCATCCAGTAGGGTGGCGGCTGGATGGTTCCTAAACTTCCGATTTGAGTTTGAACGCGATCGCCCACCTGCAAATCATTCATTGCCCTACTTCCCCAATGTTTGATCGGCTTGGGATTGCAGCATCACTTTGATTTCACTTATGAGCGATCTCAGGGCGGCATCATCGGTTCTAGCAAGGGTAATGAGTCCCATGAGTGAGGCTTCATCCTTGCCACACAATCGCGCCATTGCCAGAACATTCTTAGTCGCGATCGCGCTGATCAATTTTTTGCTCACAACCGCCTTCCACTAAGGTTTTGCTGCTAGTCTTGAGGCTTCGTCAAGCATCGTTGATAGTGTTTTCAACCTATCGCGCAAATCTTCGTTTTCAGCCTTTAGGCGATCGATCGCGTTACTGTAAACTCTCCCTAGCAGTTCTTGATTTTTTTCGTCCATGATGAGGAACTGAACCGTCAAAATTCTTTCGGAGATTTCGGGTGAGTTTGGATCTAGGTACTCTTTGACTCGCTCTAAAAGAAGTGCTACAGATTCCTCACATCTTCTCAGGGTTTGAGCTTCTGTATATTTCCCGTCAGGATCAGGCAGTCTCTCAAGTTGCTCCTCTGTGGGGACTGAGATAAAAACGTCACTGCCAGCGACGCGCCACTTTCCGGTATCTGATCTATCTAATTCCTTGCCACTTGTGGGTGAAAAACGCCTGCGCTCTACCGTGAATGAGTTTGAAAGCTTAAGGCTGATCCGTGCGGTTTTCTCTTCGGCAGGACTTTCCCAAAACGCAGGCTTTAACGTCAGGACAACGATATCGCCTTCTTGCAAGTCTGAAAGCGATCTTGTCGATTCAACACTAGGATCGCCGCTCTCCATTCGCTCACCGCTCGAATAGTTCCCCTTAACCATACCGCGATCGACTGTTCAAAAAACGATCGCGCACGATCATAATTCTATGGAAATCCCCATAGTTCACAACTGTCTTCCATAGTTCAAAGAACGATCGCGCACGATCACTAGAACGCTTGCCGATTCCATCCTGGAATAATCCGTTTTCAAAACGGAAAAATCAGATACACAATCACTAGAACGCTTGCCCTGACTCCATTCCCCCGAATTGTGGAGCAAAAAAAGACCCCTAGAAACTCGGTTAGGAGTCGCTAGGGGTTTTAGTGCGCGATCTTTATCAAGTCTTTTTGGCTACTCCCTCATCAAAGTAAACCTTGTCACCAATTTGGGCGAAGCCTTTACTCTCGTTGAAAATGGCTTCGCCTCTGATTCCTCTCGACTTGGCGTAGTAGCGAGAAGAGTGACTATAGAAGCCTGACTCTTTCTTAGTAATTGTGAAAACGGGCTGAGTCTCAGTCATGATCAAATTCCTCAAGGTTTGCAGGTGCTACCATTCGTCATCAATAGCAGGCGCGATCGTTGTCGGTTCTGACTCATCCGGTTTAGAGTCTGTCTGTTTTTCAGAAGTAGGTTGAGGCTGAGTTTTGGACGGGTCAAGATAGATAGAGCAAAGGTGATCAAATGTTGCAGTTACAGACCCTTTTAGATGCGGTACTCTTTCCCAGATAGCATCAAGAGCTTGTTGGCGTTCAGGGGTGACGGTAATAGGAATGCGGGGCGATTTGGTCATGACCTATGCAGCCTCCAAAGCTCTTTGGGCTTGTTGGTGCATGATCATAGCGGTCTGATAATCTGGCGAGTGATCGAACACATCGATCGAGTTCTTAGCGCTCCATGCCTCAAGCTTGTCTGCGGGAATGCAAAGACGAAGCAAGCAAGCTCCACCACCGATGAGAGCGATCTTAGGATTCTGCCTAGGGCAGTCAGATGAGTTTCTGACCTCAGATAGGATCGTCTTCGATGCATTCTCAATCCGCTCTCTCAACACTTTCAGGTGAGGAGCAAGCAACGGTTTCAAATCGATTCCTCTCAACTCGGTCACACCTTCACTCAACCGTGAGCTTAAACGCTCTAGAGATGGCTGAGCCGTCGCTCCTGACTTCTTGACTGCCGCAAGGAATTTCTCGTCATTCAGCAGAGCTTTGAGGACGATGTTAACTCCTCCCAAATCGCCACCGGGGACGGTCACGATCTCAGCCGTTCTTGTCTGACGGTTGTTGAATGCTGCAAGGATCGTACCGAATCCCACATCAATCACTCCGTCATACTCCGGGTTAGACCAAAGTAAAACAGCCCCCTCGAATTTGGTCTTGACTGAAACAACCTCAACTCTGGTAAATCGCTTATCACCCACGGTGAAACCGTTTGATAGCTTTTTTAGTTCGTTCTCAATCTCGATCGCGAGTGCCTTGTTAGAGAATGGGCTACTCACCGAAATGTCTAACTTGAGAGCTTCGGTTAGTGCCTCACGTTCATTGATCGTTTGAATAGCTTTAGCAACCACGACGGCTAGAGATTTGGTCTTGTCGCCTTCAGTCAGCGGCGTACTCCATTGACCGATGTTTAGACCGATCGCGGCGTCACCGCAGACATACTGATTTTTGCCAATCTGTAACGCACCCTGAAGGCTTGAAACTTGACGAATGATTGAAGGAATTTTGAACGGTTCCAAAGCTCGACCGTTGAGAGAGGCAACTACTTTAGAGCCACTGTTGCCGCGATCGAGAGCCATCGTTAGCAAGTCCATCGTTCTATACTCCGGTTCTGTATTTTTGGTGGAAGTCGAGAGAGGCGAAGCCATTGCGCTTTGTCCTTTATTTCAAACGGTGAGGAAAAGATGTCGATTAGTGGTCTTTTATGTATCGTTTCGATGTCGCTGTCATAACGTGTGTGTTTCGTTTCGATATCGCTTAATTACGCTTATCTTTGACTGAAACACCATTTTCAGCGCCAAAAGACACCACTAATTGCTGTTAGCATCCTGTAGAAAAACTCAGGTATTTTTTAACATCAACTAAAAGTGTTCGTGGTGATTGCTAATTCTGAGATTGCTTAGGACGCTCGTAGGATAGAACGCTGTAATCCTAGGATGGGATGGCTCTGTAGGATGCTTGAGACGTTTATAGGATAGCCATCTCAGACAATTTTACAAAATCCTAGGATAAATCCTAGGATTTGTCTTACGCATCCTAGGATTTTATTCCTATCCCGTTCCAAATCCTAGGATGGGCAGTTGCTATTAGCCGAAAGCTTTAACAATTGCCCTAACATTTGCGTTTCGTCCGTGTGGCTCTCAATATATTGAGCGAATATCAAAGGTGATTTCTTGACAGTACGAGAGCGGTATCGAGTGGGGAACTGCACCGGATCAGCAATAATTTGCCAGATGTGATTCTCGTAAGGGAAATACTCGCCAACCCTTGGAGGAAAGTTAAAACCTAGAAGGTACTGCCCACTGATGCCAACCAAATCTAGAGCGCTCATCTTCTCGCGATCGCTTTCACTTACGAGAAGATGAACGAGTGACCATAGGCGCGGCTGCTTAATCCGGTAAGGCTTGTCAGTAGGAATGGAAGCGAGAACGTCTTGAAGGTTCATAGTAGATTACAGGGTGAAATCATCATCTGAAAGCTGAGAAGTCAGGGTGTAAGAGTCACCGTCTTGGTCAACAAAACCTTTCCCAACGAGGCGAGTAAGGAGATCTCTAGTCGTTTTGATGTCCCTCCCCTTTAGGATCTTGTTAGCTGATTTGATATCGTTTGATTTGGCGTTTGCTCGCCGCCCGATATAGTTCAGAACCTTTAAGGCAGTGTCGATCGTTGACCCGTCCCACTTGGGAAAAGCAGTTTTTAGCCTTGCCAGTAGTGATGCTTCAGACTCACTTCCTACCTCTTCAACTTCGTCGGGCGATGAGTTAAACATCTTCTCTAGATCGTCAGGCGTAGAAGCGATGTGAGGCTGTTGAGGTTCTACAGGTTGAGCGGTTGGCGTCGTTTGCGGCGGCTCAACTGTTGCCGGTTCTTGCTGTTGCTGTGGGTAAGCGGTATCAGGAATGAGGGCGAGTAGTAGTTCCTCTTTTAACCATTCTGGAATCTGCCCTTTCTCCGTCGTACCGTCAAGCCATCCAACAGTAAAACGTCCTGTAGGTTTCATCTCGTCTAGACCGTCACTACCCGCGACAAGCTCGCCCACAGTTTCGACTCTGACGGTTGAACTCAGAAGGACTGTGACAAGTCCCTTTGATCCGGGCAGGAATGCAGCAGTCTCACCATGAACAACATAGATCGGGCGCTCGCCATGCTTGGAAGCTTCTCTCAAGGTTGAAGTCAGAACCGATGTTAAATCCTCTTCCTCTAATACTTTGTTCATCAAGCCGAACTCGTCCCAGATGTTTGTAATCGAGTTCTGTTCACAGTTCTCGATTCTTTGAGCCATCGCGAACCATTCACGAGAGATAGATGAATAATCACGCTTACCATCCTTGAACCCCACTACCTTAAAAACTCTTGGGTAAGAGTTGTCAGGCTCATTGTGTGGCGTCGATGCGATCACTTGATGATTTGGAAGAATGAGCGATCGCAGTAGAACCAACTTTTTAACGAAGGTGGTTTTGCCCGTCCGCTGCGCTCCGACCGCTCGAATAGGTGGAGACTTGATCAGCTTCAGAAGTAGTGGGCATTCTTCCCTCAACCTTGCGATCAATTGCTCCTTAGTCGTGATTGGCGCGGCAACATTAGACAAGTCGTATTTTGGATGAGTGCCAGGTTGGATGGCTGAAACCTCGATCGCGCATAGTCTTGTTTGTTCACCGATAAGTTGATTGCTTGGAACAAATCGGGGTGCGTCATCTGGAATGTGAGCGGGTCTTGCAGGCAGAGCGGTTCTAGTGATTTGTTCTCTTACCTGTTTCGCCTGCTCAGCTACCAAGCTAGGGTGAACCCCTAAGTGATGCCCAATGCGATCGATCATCGCCTTAACTGACGCGCTGGCTCCGTCCTGTATCTTGAATTGTCCAGCATCAATAGAACTTAGAAAAAGTTCGTCACTGCCTGACACTTCCCACAATGCAGCCCAATCCTCTAACGTCCGACCGTCGAGCAAAGCTTTAACTCTCTTCAGTTGATCGTGTATCGGCTTGTAATCGTTTGAATAAATAACAGTAGAACCGCCCACTGCTGCGGCAGATAGGACAGAAACGGCAGCGACGGGAATTAGCCAAGGGTTGATCGTAAAGCCAACACTAACGGTGATCGCAGTAGCAAGGACACTACCGATCGTCATTCCCGCGTGAGTATCAAAGTTCTTCTCCAACAGTTCCTCAACTCTTGCCAATCCTTGAGACAGGTCAGATAAGTAAGCGAGACGATCGTTAAAAGTTTTAATACTTCTGTTTTGCAATCCTGCCTTGAATAGTGCAGCGAATGGCTGAGACTTGAGAGCCTGCAAGGGGATGTTTTCAATAACGGGTAGCATAGAAATGTCCTGGCGTGTAATGGGACAGAGCGATCGCAGGCATCTAGCCGGATAGACTGCGATCGCTTTTAGTTAGAAACCGTAAGTCCCCTTGTCAGGGTCGTTGGCTTCTTGTTCGCTCATTTTCTGGTTGACGGCGTTAGCGAGATTAGTTGTCGCGCCCACACCTTTAAGACCGAGTTCGATCCCTGCTAAAGACACAGCAGAGATAACGATCGCCATAACTTCCATTCCGCCAGGGATGGCGCAGTAGGCAACGATCAACCCTGTCTCTACCAAGTAGGAGGTTCGACGTAAGCCCTTCAGCGTGCCGTGGTCATACGTTAACCAGTGAGCCAACCTATCAGACGGACTGTTGGAGTTCTCAAGGTCTGAGTCAGGATCGATATTCAGGTCCGTGTAGGCTTTTGCCATATCCCGCCGAATCTTCCAAAGTTCGGGCGCGAGTTGATAGATGTTGATTCCTAGCCCAACCAATACGCCAACCGTCGCGGCTGCAATTCCGCCCACACCCGTTAGATTTAACAGCGCTCCGATCCAAACTCCAATCTGGCCCCATTGATAGGCAGCAACGCTAGAGACAAAGATAAAGAACGCGATCGCGATCACAGAAGGTAACGATGGGTTCGCCAGAATTTCGATCAGGTACTTGAACAGGAAGACAATCAACGCGATCACGTTCTTGAAGATGGACGCTAGGATTTCGATCAATCCCTTGAGAATGTTGAAAATGACCGAAACAAACCTAAGTATTCCGTTCATTACTTTCGGCTTGTTTCTGGTCTTTGTTGATGGTTCCGAGTTCTGCGTTTCTTCGTTGGAGTCATGCTTAGAAGGTCTTCTCATTACTGCATCCTTGATAATTGGTTTTGTAGCTCTTGCAGGGTAAACACTGATTGCATCTGCAAAGCACCCTTGTCCTTTGAGATGTAGCTGTAGAGGCGATGATCCTCGCTCCTAATGCAGGACGTTGGAGGATAGCCGCCCTTAGAGTTTGGTGGAACTACGCGCCCGATGAAAAAGTCGCCTTGCATAATCCAGCAACCTTTTCTCTGGTAGTCCTTAGCGACAACCTCAAGAGCGCGAACCCTAGCGGATTGCTCTTGCTGAAATCTGGCATTCTCTTGAGTTGAGGCCTGTTTCGCCTGTAGATTGCCCGTGGCATAAACAGCCAACGAAGCAAGGCAACTCAACCCACAAAAGCCAGTGCAGATCATTGCTACTTTGCTTTGCTTCATCACAACTCCTTAGCGACGGCGTATAGCTGACCACTTAAAGATGAGTGCAAAGCAATCACTTCATCTGGTGTCAGATCGTCCAAGAAATCCATAAGCTCTGTGTAGGTCAGATTCAGACGGGCGGCAATGCTCAAAAGTGCTTTTTGTTGTCCAGAACTTGTCATAGCCTTAAATCTCCTCACTTTTGATAGGGAGCAGCCCAAATAGAATTGGGCTGTCAAATTACGGTTGAGGTCGTTGCTGATTCGGATTGCGAACCGGGGGCATATCTTGAGGTATTCGCCCAAAGTCTTGATTCAGGCGAGTTGAAATCAGTTCAATCGCCAGTGGAACCTTTGGAGCAATAATCACAACCGCGATCGCAATCAACGCCCATCCAATAAAGTCTTTCATCGTCGTTGCTCCACTTTTGGCATTTGAATGTTGAGCTTGAAACCGTTGTCTCGTAGCCAGTAACCGCAATAGCCACTTAGCAGGACTAAGGAGCACATAAAGAAGCCACTAATGAACGTGCCGTCGTCGCGGTGATTGTTCATAGTTACTTCCCCAAAAGAGTAGTGATTCTTGCTCTGATTTCTGGAAGCGTCGTTGCTCGAAACACAACCCTCTGAGCGAAGCGATTACTCAAGGTGTACGCGCCTGCTTTTCCTCCAAGACTTAGAGCGGAACCGGAAAGTAGAGAATCGATTGATTTACGGGTCAATGTAGCCATAATTAGGTAAGTCCTCAAATGCTTTGATGGTTGTTTGCAGGATGCAAGCCCCCTAGTGTTCTTGGCAGAGTGCAGGGGGCTTTTGAATGGGTTTAGAAGTCGCGTGACTGAGTTTGCGCGGGCGGACGAGCGCCGCTTGTCTCGGTTGACATCGGGTAGGGCAAGGGAACAACGATGAGCCAAAGGATTAACCGAATTAGCGCGATCGTGCCCGTTAATCCTGTAAGTGAGGTCAGGCGACGTGTCCATCTGTGTTGGGCTTGCAATGCTCTGTGCCGGTCGTAATTGGTCTGATAGTCTAGGTCTAGTTCCATGCGAGAAGATTTAGGCTCTAGGTCAAGGTGAGTCATGGTTGTTATTCCTGGTAAGTGTTTGAGAATTGGTCTTCACTTTAGGGTGCTGCACAAAAGCCCTCAAAATTGGTTGAAAAGTGTATAGAGCAAGGATTTGAAAGTGCTGCACTACTTATGAGTTGACCTCGACGAATGCGCAACCGTCTTCCCCTCAAGAGGTCGTTAAGTCGGAAAAGGAAAAGGCTTGTTGTTCAACTTTGGAAGGTGGAAGGCTGGCTAGATAGTCGTCGATTCGTTTCGCCGCGATCGCTTCCCAGTCGCGATGCTCATCAATGCGAATTTGGAAATGATCCAAGAAAGTTTGGTCGTCGGTCGGGGATTGAAGAATCCAGGCGTTGTAGAAACTGATCATGAAGAAAATCGAGAAGAACAGACCAGAAACCGAGTCGCGATAAGTGAAAAGATATCCATCGCGATCGACGAGTGTGAATCGAGAAAGTTGAGCCGTCATTTTGTTTGCTGTTGGTGTGCTGTAAATTTGCGTTGTCTTTCTGGGACAGGTTTCAGGTTGTGGTGTCCCCACCATTCGCCGTTAACAAAAATCTTTACGTCGTCGAAGTTTGCGCCAAATTCTCGAACTAGCGATTTGTGAGCCTCGCTAAGTCGGAGCCATTGCTCAGCGTTCCAAACGAAGAAGAAAACCGTCTTCCCCTCTCTTATTACCGTGATCTTTCCGTCTCGAACCCATTGGCGATCGGTAAGCTTGTTCGATTTGCGCGTAGCTGTTTGCTGTGCCATCATGTGTTTAGTATCTGATTCTGAACGGCGTTACCTCTGCAAAGGCAACGCCGTTTGTTTTGCGTTGTCGGTTTGATTGGAAGGGAACGTTATTCAGCCAAGAAGCAAGCGGGGCGAGTTGGAAGCACTCTCGAATCTTTTCCCCACTCAGCCGTTGCTTTAGTGATGCAAGTGCCGCGATCGTAGAAGCGGCATTGAGAACACGTTGCAGTCTGCGGTTTGGGTTTTAGCGCTATCATTTGAAGAACCTCTTAGGGGTGATAGGCGTTGTGTTTCTTTCCAGGGAAGCAACGCCTTTTGACTGTCTACTTATTAGATGAGGCGTGAGCTAGAATCTCGAAGCCTCGGTTTGCTGTGTTGTAAAGCTTAAGCAGTGCGCGATCGTCGTACCGTGACCGTCTCATCAGTCTTGGTAAGTCAATCGTTGGTGCTGCGCGGGAAACTAGCTCTTTTAAGAAGTCGGAACACTTGCCTTGATCCGCGTCTAACCAACCCATTGCACCGGAAATCGTAACCGAAACTGCCGCCCATGAATTGATGTGATCGTCGTCAAGGTTCTCGCTCAAGGGGTGAACAAATCCGCCTTTTCGTTTTAGTCCCACACCTTCTAATGAATCGTTACCCTCGCCAAACTCAAGAACGAGCGGGTATCCCGTTTCAGCAATCGCCTTCACTGCCTGCCTACTTAATGCGATGCCTTCGTCGCCAACTCTAAAATGGTTCTCAAGTAGCAATCCTGCGCTCTCAACAACTTCAGCGATCGCGTCGCCTGATTGGTCGTTGATTTGCTCTAGCAGTTCCTCTGGCAGGCTTTCAAACGCCCGCTTAGCAAAGCTTGGGAACCTAGCAAGCGTTAGCCGCATTGCCTCATCTGCGATGTCATGCCCATATCGCTCTTGATAGGAACGAACCTCGTTAGAGAATGCGTGAATGTCGCCGCGCTGAGCGTATGGTGCAAGCCGTCTCAATGCGATTGCGAGCTTGGTTTGGTCTGAAGATTGGAAGTCTTTGTCGCTCATAGTTAAATCTGCAATTGGTACACGGGGCGTTGTGCTAGATGCCAACGGCTCGGCTCGGTCTGTCACAACTGAGCGCGATCGTTGAAGTCTTTTATTGGTCTTTTTTCTACGCGGGGCATCAGAAGCAGCGAACCCACCGGGAAGGATTTTCACCTTCAGCTTGAGGTTGTCTCTCCCCTCGCATGTTTATGGTATATCTTACTAGTTAATAATAGGTTTTGATAAATAATACCGATTAGTTATGTATAAGTAGATGCACTATAATTACTGCTAACTAGTCAGTAATAAGCTTTAGACGGTATTATTAAGGAGTGAAGAACAAATGTAAAGTAGGGAGATGGCTATGAGGAACAAAATCCGAAGTTTTTTAGATGCGCGTGGCATTACTCGATATCGCTTTAGGGCTGATATCGGAATTGCAGCATCTACGGCTTACGATTTGTATGGCGACCCCGACAGACTCCCTAACTCTTCCGTACTAGCTAAAATCTGCCAACACTACAGAGTCCAACCTAACGAAATCATCGAATGGATTCCTGACGAGTCGTTAGAGAGTGCTGAATGAATGAAATATCTTATCCGTTTAGAAGCCGCAAACATTGCAGAACTGACTCGGCTTAACGGAGAAGGCGTTTTAATCCCGTTCAATAAGATCAATGCAAAAGTTAGACAGATTTGGGAAGAACTCTCAGATGATGAGAGCCAATGATTCAAGCGACAGAGCACGCATCCACTTCAACCAACGCGGCAAGGAGGATGAAGAATGACCAAAAGAAAAAATAATAAGACTGAAGCGCCCGAAACTAAGCCTTTGCATTGGCTACAGGCGTTGAAAGACATGTCAAAACGGTCTAAGGAGCAAAAAGAATTAAGAGAGCGAACCGAGCGCGAATCTGATTTGACGGAAGGCGATCGCTAGGGAAGCAAGCAAGGCGATCGCCATAGTTAAAGATTTCTCACCATCAAATCAAACAAGTATTAGCAGGAAGAAATGAGCAAAAAGAAGAAGGCTGAAATGTCCGAAACAGAACCTCTACACTGGCTTCAAGCACTAGAAGGTGCAATAAAAAGGTTTGACGCGCAAGAAGAATTAAGGGAGCAAACCGAGAAGCACGATCGCGATCGCTCCTCTGACACCGTGGAGCGCAACGAAAACGAGCCGCAGTAAAAATCGCTTGTCTGCTCAATTAAGAAAGTAGAGCGATCGCGATCAATAACCGAGCTACTCCGAAAGATAGATCTTCCTGTGACGTGCATCACAGATAAGCATGAATGTCAATACCTGTTTTTTAGTTTTTAGGCTTGTAAAAAGGCGCGATTGTGCTTGGACTAAAAAGGCTAAAACTCAGTCTCAGCAAGCAATATGCTATTAGCTTTCCGATTCCGCTTAAGCTGCTTATAGTTATAAGCAAACCCTTGCTGGACAAAGGTTTCAGCGATCGAGAAGAGGTTGCTTTTCCGGAAATATAAGGTATTGTTTGTCTAGTAACACAAGTGCAAGCGGGCTAACACCATGGATAGCGGTATTAGACAAGTCAACCACCCTTCTTTTACACCTGTGGCGTCCTTACTTGAAGTGTATTTGCCTGTACGAATCTCAGGTGAAGATGCAGCAGTCTTAGATGAGGCAGTGAAAGATCGCGGCTCTAACAGATCGCAGGTGATTCGAGAGTTGATCCGGTCTATTCCTCGGTCTGAAATTGGATGAGAGATTAGTACAAATGTTTAGTTTAGAGGACTGTGCTAGCGTGAATGAGACAGATTTGAGACCAGATGGAGCGTAGCAAAATCCTGCTACTCGCCAAAACTGGTTCTTTTACCGACAGTTGTAGCACTTCCTTATTTTCGAGTCTCAATCAGTTCTCAAAAAAACAAGGCTCCTGGCAGGGAGCCTCTGTTCAATAATTAATCAAGGTAAATTTGAATGAAAAAGCATAAAATCTACCCATGTTTATTCAGGGTAGTTCTAAAAGGGCAAAATCATCAAGCCCCCTTCTCACATAATGATAGCAGAGACGAGAGCGATAATCATTATCAATCTGTAGAGCTAACAAAGCGGACTTGGAATCAGGAGATCAACCGACTCCAAGATTTGCAAATTGACTTTAGCGATCGCATTGCTGAGCTTCGGAAGCAGAGAGGTGAGTTCTAATGAATCACTCCCCTTCACCTGCAAGCAAATGCGCTACAAACTTGCTGCCTGCCTACACAGAAAGCAAACAGCTAGGACTCTTGATCGGGTCGAAGCCAGATTTGATTGTCGATCGCGTTCCTGACAATATCGCACTCGCAGACAATCGCTACTACATCCGTTATGGGTCATGGTTCGCAGGCATCCAGTTGACGAGAGATGAGGCGTACACGGCGATCGAGCTAATCGGCAGAGATCGCGATTCTGCATCGATCTGGAGCGCGATCGAGCAAACGATCGACGGAGGGGCGCTATGAGCCACTCCCCTTCGTTCGGATTTGGGCCACAAATCAAAGCACAACGCCCAGTTGCATCTAACCAATCGGCTATTGACCTCAATCAATGGGCAATTGCTGATCTCAAATCAAGTGCAATCAGCCCAGAATTAATCACCTGCAATATTTTAGTCATCGAAGGAGATCAAGCCGTTCAAGCGCTAGCTGAGCACGCGACCGCCCAGGCACAGAACGTCACCAGCTACACCACTAAGCCAGCACAAGCGATTCTGAAGCGCTACGAGTTTGCAGCAATGGGCGGATGGAGTGCCTACGGAACCACGATCGACGGTGGAACCGGAGACGTTGCTTACTTAAAACCTCGCAACCCTCGAATCGACTTCGAGAAGCGCAAACCGATCAAATACGAAACCCCTGCAAAGTGTGAAGCACTACCGATTCTGCCTTGGGTCGATGATGCTACGGCACAAACAATTTACCAGAAGCACAGCGTAGTCCCGCTTGAAGGTGAGACGTTTTGGCAGTGCGTCAAACGCTGCCATCTGCCGATCGTCCTGACAGAGGGATTGAAAAAAGCGCTCTGTTTGCTGACTCATGGTTATGTTGCGATCGCGCTTCGTGGGGTTAGTTGTTGGCACCTGAAAGGCACAATCGAGCTACACACCGTTCTTAAAGAATTTGCCACCCAGGGACGGCAAACTTATATTTGCTTTGACCAAGACGAAAAACCGAAGACGATTGCGAATGTCTCGCGGGAAATTCATAAGCTGGGGGCCGAGCTACAAAATCACGGCTGCAAGCTCTGGGTCATGCTTTGGGATTCGAGAGTCGGGAAGGGAATCGACGACGCGGTTTTTACCCAAGGTGAGGCGGGTCAGGAGTGGTTAGACCACACGATCGCAGCGGCATTAACGTTGACAGAGTTTAAAAAGTCCGGCAGAACCGCACAACTGTTGGGCCAAATCAAACGGCTCAAAGCGCTGTCGGTTGTACCGGAAAGAGCGACTGAGGACGGGTATATGCCCAAATTACCGTCTGGTATCCAGCAAGGTTCAATCACCGTTCTAGCCGCAAATATGGGGAGTGGTAAAACCGTTCGGATCGGTGCCGATCTGGTTCGACAATGGATTGATGATGGTGGCAATGTGCTTGTGTTATCGATGCTGAATTCGTTAGGGCAGCAAACGGCAAAGGACTTCGGGCTGCCGCACATTCACAATTACGCAGAGCAACAGCTTGGTTATTTTCTAACGGAAATCAATCAAAAGCACGGCGCGGTGCTCTGCATTGACTCGCTACGCAAAATTCCCAAATGGTTTTGGGCAGGAGATCGTCCGTTGATGCTCGTGCTCGACGAGGTGAATCAATTTTGCGATCACACCGTTAACGGACAAACTTTAGGCGATCGTCAATCTGAAATCTTAGAGCGATTCACGGCTATTTGCTTTCTTGCCGGACAAACGGGCGCGATCGTCATTGCCGAAGCCGAGGTTTACGATCACTCGCTTGAGCTAATTAAGAAGCTTTCAGAGTGCGAAACCGTCCGCTATTTCAAACACGAGCGCACTAATAATCCGTGGCAAGTGCAGATTGGCTCTGGTCGGTTGTCGGGATTTCTGAATCAGTTTTTGCTGGATGCGGTTTCTGAATCAGGATTCATTGATCGAGCAGCGCGGCGGTTCTTGTGGATGACTGATTCACAAGTAAACGCCCGTTTAGTCGAGCGGCGATTGCTGAAAGAGTTTCCTGGCAAAAAGATTGTCCGAATTGACTCGAAAACAAACCGTCAAGGGCAGTTTGCAGACTTCTTCAATGACCCGCTCAGTTGGCTGGAAATCAATCAGCCAGACTTCCTAATCCTCTCTCCCAGTGCGAAAACGGGCGTCTCGATCGAATGGGAAGGATTCGCGGCGGTTTATGGTTACTTTGTTTGTCACGACAGCGATACACACCTGCAACTGTTAGGACGGTATCGTCCGAATGTGCCTCGTTATATCTGCGTGCCTGAATTTATTAACACGATCGGAGACGAAACCTTTACGAGTCCAGTTGCAGTGCGACGGCGGCTAGAACTCAATCACAAGGCGCTGACAGGCGTTTATGAGGCTGAGGCGGTATCGAGCGAAAATGACGAGTACAACGACTCGATCAAGCTGGCAGCGCTTGAATACTATTCCCGCTCTGCTGCATTGCGCTCATGCCAGAAAGCGATCGCTCGTGAGTCGCTGGGCTATGAGCTAGAACGAGAAGGGCACGAGATTGAGGGGGTTGAGTGGGGCACTGATTCTAACGAGGCAGAGGCGCTTAAATCGGCTCGTGAAGAGATTTGGCGTGAAGATGCTCACAGAATGGCGGTGTCTGAAGTCTGCGAAACGCTCGAAGCAGCCTACAAAACTCTCAATAACGAGTGCAGCCTAGAAGACGAAATCAAGGCTGAGAAAACGATTTGGAGATCGCACTTCCCCGACATTAATTTCGACGACGATGAAGAGTGTTACTGGATTGTGACGCGGGATAGAGGCGCAATGCGACGCGGTGTTCAGTTGCAGGCGACGACTGAAAATCTAGCGGCGGCAAAAGAACTAGATCGCGAATCTGCCCAAAAAGTGTTTGCGAATTCGTTAGGACTCTCGCACCGTCTACCCAGAAATCACGTTAAGTCTTTGCTGCTTAATAAGCTAGGAATTTTAGAACTGGCAGATCGAGGAGTTGAGTTGAGCAATTCAGATCCTCGATGCCTCGCCGTCCAAGGGCGTGCGCTGCAATTTGCAAAAGAGATCCGCTACTGGCTGGGCTTGACGGTGTTGGAAGAATACATCGATGACAAAGGGCGCAAGCGTCATACTCCGATCGATATTTGCTCGAAACTGCTAGGCAAGCTCAATCTGGAATTGAAGTCAATCAAGCGCACCGGAGCGAGGAACGATCGTGAGCGGATTTATCAAGTTGCGATTTCGAACGTACCACCAGAGCAGCAATCCGAGGCGTGGGAATATCGCCAGAAGGCGCTTGAAGCAGCACGCAGGCGGTTAGCTGAAATTTGCCCGATGGATTTATCAACCGAGGAACCGGAGCCGAAAGCCCAACCAAACTCGCAGGATTGGCAACAATCCGAACACAGCAGCGCAACGAGCCAAACTGCTGAAACCGTCGCTACAAGTGAGGTTAATCGAGCATGTCCACCGCTTTTGAGGGAGACCGCGTGAGGCCGGACGAACTACGCCTGCGTTGCCATCGGCTAATCGACACAATCGCTCGCAGACCCGGATCAGCAAAATTGCTGCACCTAGCAGGGAAAGCATTAACTCTTTATTCGGAATATAAGGCAAATTGCAAGTATGACATCTGACTCTGAAAAGCTACTCGCGCAAATGTATCTCGATCAACAAAAGCTAATGGCAGAAGTACGAGCGCTCCGAGCGCAATTGGACGGACATCCAGCGATCGCGGATGGCTGGATGAATCCGACTGATGCAGCGAGCGCACTTAAGCCAGAAGGCATCAAATCAGCGCGGCATCTTCAGAAATTGCGGTTAAATGGGGCTTTCAGTGAATCTAAAGGCGAAATTCGCAACGTGAGCCGGGGCGATCGTCCGACTTGGGAATATTACGTCCCGAATTGCAGAAAGGCTCTACAGCGACATTTTCGGGGGATTCGCGCAGTTTAATTCTGTTTCAGAATCAGCGATCGATAAACTTTCTCGTTTTCAGCATCGCTCAACCAACGGTGATAGACGCGGGTGTGAACATCATTCCCGTGTCCCATCATTGCGGCAGCGGTACTGATGGGTAAACCGTGAGCGACTGAAGCCCTGACAGCGTATGCGTGACGCAAGTCGTAGGGAACAAACGGCACATTATATCGATCGCTTCCGAACTGATGGCTTACCAGTTGCCCTCGTAAACGATTGTTTGTCTGGGTACTCTGTGGCGCATTCATTTCGACTAGATTCCATTGCTCTGCCCATTCAGGCAGAATCGCACGAGTGATCCGAAATCCCGTCTTTGTGTTGTTTTGCACCTTCAAAGTTACAGCGTCGATCGGCTCACAGGCAAAGACCTCATGTGGACGAATGCCGAATGCAGCCATCGCCCCATAAGCCCACTGCCAAGCAGGGTTAGGAATTTTATCGCGCCATTCTACAATCGTCGCATCATCAGGGATATCACGGGGTTCAGGCTCATATTCCCCGATATAAGGCTCTAAATCGATTGTCAGTCCTGCAAATTCACTGAGCTTTTGTAAGCGTTGGCAAGTTAACTCACGGTTGCGACTATCTTCTTTCGTGCTGATAACGATCGCCAATAATAGAGCCTCGCTCAGTGTTTCGTCTGGTGGTAGTTTTCGAAACGTGCAAGCCCAGGTGTTTTGCCAAGTCGTTTCTTTGATAATTTTTTTACTGCGACGAGAGCAAGGCTTTTTAAAGTATTCGGTTTTGAATTCTTCAATTAATTGTGCGATCGTTTTGGCTTCAGGGTCGTGGTCTGGCGTGAGATAGGTTGCCCAATCAAACGAACCATCAGCTAGTGATTGAGCTAGCTTGTATGCTTCTCTCTCTGCTCGTTTCAGTCCGTCCTGACTCGCTTTAAGATGCAAAGCTATTTCGGCCTGCTTACGTCCAATGCCATCCCCTGGTTTCTTTGGGAATGTGCCACGTAAATAAAGGCTTTTCCCTCGCTTATTGACAGAAACTGGACTACACGCAGCTTTCAAGCGATCGTTTATCTGCTGCAACGAATCAACCATTTCCCTAAATCTTCCCTAATTTTGTGGTTTGTTAAGGACGATTTGAGACGCTTTAGGATGATTATCACCTCTACTGATAGCGGCTCAAACTCTCTACAGTCCTAGTTTAACGCCATTCATAGAGGTTTAGTACATCTGCTTTGGGAGCAGGATGCCGCAGGTTCGAATCCTGTCATCCCGATATGTTTCGGAAATCTGAAATAGGAACACGCCTAAATCAGCCTTGAACCGAAAGGCAACTGAATGTAGGTGTTGGCCTGCGATCGATCCGTGGGTTCATAGCTTTTTAAGAGGATGTATTCCCGGAAAGTTATGGCACTCATGTAAGATATGGCCAATTTTGTTGGATGTACGAAATCTATAAATGCCGCGTTTTCCCCACCATATCGGAGTGTCACCACTAGAAGGACGCAAGCATGAGGATGACAAAGACCACAGCGTAGAGCCACGGCAACGCCACCAACCCGATGGCAACCTGGGTAGCCCCTTGTGCATCTGCCAGCCACACGCCAATCCCCGACACCACAAACGCAACGGGAACCAGGAGTGCAGCCACCAGGAGCCACCCACGCCACGGAACCGTCATGTTGGCGATGCTGATGATGCTGGCCCCGGCGAACAGTAGCCCAAGGACGGATCCCACCACGCATACGATGGCGTTGATAACTACGATCAGGTGCATTCACAAACCTCCGTTGCAACGTATCCCACCCTAGGATGAATAACTCAACGGTCATTCTTGGACACCCCAACAGTGTTCCCTCGTCTTTGAGTCAATTGCGATCGCCTCTTCGTGAACTCAATGTACGGCTGAAGAACAGTCTTCCGCCCCGCAAACTCACCGAAATTGTATAGTTCCTGGCAAGTTATCTCTCGGTTTCGGCTATTTTTGCTGGTGCTAACAACCAGAGCCAGAAACAGCGAATCCTATCATCTTGATTCGATATTGCTTGGTTTGGTGAGTGCTGTTTGTAGCTTGGTATACGGCGTTTGCTGTCAATCATTCTGCTGTGCTTGATAGGTAAGCACGAACAGTATTGAACAGCTAAAGCGAACGGATCGGTGGTACTATTTCCAAGTCCTATCCATCCCTCATGAGGGATAGAATGGGAATCTCTATCGTTGAATCTTCGTTCAACCCGGAACCTGTGGAGCGTTGATTCTGTCATTCATTCAGAGTTGAACCCTTTTATCACTTTCCGGTTGGTCAATCTTATCTTTGATAGTGATCCGAAGTTTTCAATATAGAATGGGCGTTGTTTCAGTTGTTTATCGTCTGCATCGGTTTACCTATTTGAGCAGCAGGTATTGAAAAAGGTTAGCCAAGAAAGGGTTTAGCCAAAGTACGGTGCTTCGATTTTGAAACAGCGATGGGACAGCTAACGCAACTAAATTGCTCGAAACGTGTATTTTTTAGCCAGGAGTAATCATGAAATCATTGGTTCGTTGGGGTACAACCGTTACCTTGGTTGGCAGCACGCTGGTAGGGTCATTGGTAGCGGGTGGGTTCCGTGCCCTTGCTTTGACTCCTGAACAAGTGGCGCAAAAGTTGCGGCCTGTACCAGTGTTTACGATCGCAAACGGTCAGGGTGCTCCTTTAGTCGCAACGCCGCCCAAAGGTCAGCAGGGCGCGGTGGCAGGCGTTTTCATTAGTCAGCGTGATGCTCAAGCGTTCTTGCAAGCGCTGCAATCTAAGAATCCGAGTCTTGCTAAAGAGGTGAAGGTCGTTCCAGTTTCCTTAGCTGAAGTGTATCAACTCAATCAAGCCAATCAGGGTAAGAAAGACAAGCTGGACTTTGCCTATGTGCCAACTAAGCAGCAGGTCGAGTCGGCGTTGGCGTTGTTGAAGCAATCGGGTCAGAAGGTCAACCAGTTCAATGGAACGCCGTTGTTTGTGGCGCGGGCTGGTAAAGAAAAGGGATTCTTGACCATTCAGCAAGGCGACAGATCTGTGATTCCGATGTTCTTTAATAAAGAAGATTTATCTCCACTATTAGAGAATTTTAAGAAACAGCAGCCTAACGTTGCTTCAACCGTTGATATTCAAGTGTTTCCGCTCGAAGGAGTGATGGAAGCGCTGAAGAAGGAAAATGATCCTCAACTTGATAAAGTGGTGCTGATTCCGTCGAAAGAGTCGCTCGAATTTGTGCGATCGCAGCAACCTGCTAAAGGAGCCGCTCCCCAACAGGCGCGACCCGCCCCTGCGAAAAAGTAACGAGTGACGAAGGTTTTATGGTTTTAGGTGCGGATCTTTGGCAGTGGCGACAGCAGGCAAAAGCTTCGGCTCGTGCTGCCTCGATTTCCCCCGATGAAGTCGATTGGCTGTTGCAGGAATTTGCAGGAGTTGATCGGCTTTCCCTTCGGTTGGAATCGTTTAAGACGCAAGACGAGGTGACGCTCTCTGTGTCGTTGGATGAATTGGAGCAGCTTTGGCAAAAGCGGATTCGCGATCAGATTCCGGTGCAATACCTTGCGGGGGTTACGCCGTGGCGCGATATTTCTTTGCAGGTTTCGCCTGCGGTTTTGATTCCCCGTCCAGAAACAGAATTATTGATTGATTTGGCGATCGCACGTGCGAAACAAGATCACCAAAAGGGACATTGGGTTGATTTAGGAACCGGAAGCGGCGCGATCGCCATTGGACTGGCGCTTGCTTTTCCTAATGCCACGATTCATGCGGTTGATCAAAGTTCGGATGCGTTGGCGATCGCAAAAACTAATGCGGCCAATGTTGGGGTGATTGAGCGAATCCAGTTTTATCAAGGTTCTTGGTTTGAGCCGTTAGACCATCTCAAAGGGCAACTCAGTGCTGTTGTGTCTAACCCGCCCTACATTCCCAGCGAGATGATCTTAGAGCTACAGCCCGAAGTTCGACTGCATGAACCTCACGCCGCGCTTGATGGCGGGGTCGATGGCTTGGACTGCATTCGGCAACTTGTGGCGATCGCGCCCGATTTTCTCAAGCCCAACGGCATCTGGATGACTGAACTGATGTCAGGACAAGCCGATGCGGTGATCGAGTTACTGAAGGCGGAAGGCAGTTATAAACGGATTGGTGTTCATCAAGATTTGGCGGGAATAGAACGATTTGCGATCGCTAATCGTGTCTAGAAATCCTGCGGAGCTTGCAGCGCGTTTTCGTTGCTTCAATCACTTAGTTCAACAGGGCGATAGAATTAGCTCTTTGCTGCGGCTTCTTTTATAACGTTCAAAACTTCTTTTGCATGAGAGATTAGGGATCAAGACCAGCAAAAGAATTCACGTTTGGGATTGGAGGATTAGACAATCGCGTTTCTTGTTGAATTGAACTCAATAATGACTGCACCAAACGCCAGCGATCGCTAATAGACAACTGTAATGCCTGGTTTTGTAATTCTTGCAATGTCATCAGCCCTTTCCCAACAATTCTCTATCTATTGTAAAGTGCTGCTGATGCTTCCAGCCTCAATCTGTCTTCCACCAATAACCTCACGCCACCATAGCTTTGAATCCGAGCAAATAGGTTGTCGGTTGTGTCCCAACAGGAAACGAGCGGCATCACGATCGCACTCGCCGGGCTATGTTCTGGTGCAGCGCGGTTGTTCTACTGCTAGAACGACTGTATCTTTGTCGCTCCTCACATCGATGTTACCCCTTCTAAAAACTGCATCACAGCTTGATTGAACTGCTCAGGAAATTCCATCCAACAATTATGTCCGCCACGCTCTAATATTACTAACTCTGCTTTTGGAATCTTGGCAGCAAGTTCTTCTGAAAACTCTAAAGGAATGAAGATCTCATCTCTACCAATCAACACCAGAGTCGGAACTGAGATTTGATTGATACCCGATCGCGTGTCATGTTGCATTAGCGCAGCAACTTGTCCAGCAAAACCTTGAGGGGACAGTGGATGAGGATGATTGAGCGCAAGATTGACTGAAGCTGTTACCGTTTCGTCATGTTCAAAAAACTCATTGGTGTAAACCCACAAAAAGCTGTCTCTGACAGAGGTTTCTAGAGACACATTTTCGTTGAGCATTCTCAGCCAGATTTGAACTAAATGTTTTGCTCTTGCAGGAAATTGGGCGGCTGTTGCGGTTAGTAGCAGGCTTTTCACTAACTCAGGATATTTCAGCGTTAGGGTCTGGGCAATCATGCCACCCATTGAGAAGCCCAAAATATGAGCGTTATCTACATTCAAAAACTTCAACAAAGCGGCAACGTCATTCGCCATCATCTCGGTTGAGTAAGTCTCATGAGGAGCATCAGTTTGCCCAACACCGCGATTATCGAACACGATGACTTGATATTTCTGCGAGAGAGCAGAAACTTGGTTGAACCATGTGCTGCTATCCATGCTCAAACCGTGAATTAAAACTACAGGTTCACCGCTGCCGTGAACCTCGTAATACATGCCAATATTGCCAATTTGGGTTCTGGGCATTCTGTATCTTCTCCATTGCAGCAACGACGTTCCTGTTTTGCCTCACCATCTCTGAATCGGGAATGAACGATTTGCACTGAATTAATTTTCCTCTCTCAAGACATTGAGGCATAGAATGCGATCGCGAAATCAGATTTCAAACTGTGAATCTAGCGATCGCACTTTACTCTTCAAGCATTGGTTGTATCTACAATCTCTAGAAGTTCCAAGATATTCTGCTAGTGGATCAAGTACAAAACGCAGTTGGTCTTGAGTGAAGCCAACAGTCTGTAGCGATTGAAGACGTTTCTCTTCTCCAAATGGAGAAACGCGTTGAATGGGAATAGGGCGATAAGTGGATTTGAGACATTTCCATGCGATCGCTTTAGCAGTCGAAATTCAAGCCAATCAAGTGTTAATTAGCGAAGCAACGAAGTAGAACTCACAAACTGGCAAGATGCGGATTGTTTTTCCGAAGACTTTGTAATTGCACTCCATCTAGCTTGATTGGAGCATGCTGTTCAAACCAATTGTAAAGATTGGATGAAAGAAGAGGCTTCAATTGTAATGGCTTGGAGGCGAAACCTGAACGCAGACCTTGATGCACATCATCACTAGTCATTCCCTGCTCGAGCAAAAAGGGAAGAATATCAATTAACTTCATCTCACGATCTTGCGGCTGAAAACTGCGCTTTGGATCTGCTTTGAGAGTATATCTACGGAGGCGTTTGAAATAATGCTGGTGCGACCAACGGTAATGATCATTGTATGCCTCAGCAGTATCAACAATAGTTTCATTGCAATCAATAGTATTGGCGCTTTCCCAATACAATTTCTCTGCAACAACAAATACAAGATCACAATAGAGATGAGAGAAATCTGGGAAGGAATCGCCACTTACCCAAAAGTTTATATGGCCAACATTAGGCTTCATTTGCGTAATGTGACAATACGTATGCAGAAATTGTTTGTTCCAAACGTACGGATCTTGATTGCCACCAATATGGTCATGGTAGACAGCAGCAGTATCAAACTCTGATACAGCACGAGCCGGATGATAAATGAGATAACCACTCATGCTAAAACCCTAAGGAAAATATGCCGTCCAACTTGCATTTGGACGGAGCTAGTCCGCCTCATTTGTCTATCTCCTCTGAATTGGAATCATAGCTAGACAGATATCTGTCTAACACCCCAAGTTAGAACATTACCTATATTGAGTATCTGTCTATCTTTCCCAAATATTAGGATTAGACAGACAGGGATTTGTACAGCATCATCATGTAGCATATTATACAATGAACTGCTCATACAATAACTCTAAAGATTTAAAGAGCACTCTTATCCCCTCGGTAAAACTTTACTATCAATCCCTGAACCAAAGTTGATGTTGAGTCCCTTCATACTCAGATGTTGACTTCTTAATTGATAAAAGATTGGTAAAAGCCTGTCCTGTAAAACTAAGTATTCAGTGCGCAATCGTTTGGAGCTTGGCAAAGCCAATCGCATCCACCAAGAGCATTTTTCTACCGTTCCAATTGCTTAATTAAGGAATGCTTCGGTTACATCGACTTACACTACGTCTACATCGACTTGCGCTACAGCATTACTAAGGAACGCTTGGGCAATACCGACTTTACACTATGTCTACATCGACTTACGCTATGTCTACATCGACTTGTGTTACGGCATTACTAAGGAATGCTTGGGCAATACCGACTTGCGTTACGGCATTACTAAGGAATGCTTGAGCTATACCAACTTACGCTACGGCATTACCGAGTAACGAGCGATCGCGAAGGACTTCGGGCAGCGAACCCCTTTAGAACTTGGCAATGCTAATCGCTATAAACAAATCTATTCTTAACAACGGATTGACTCTCACTATCAATGAGAATTTCACCCCTCAAATCGAATCGTTCGCTTAAATTTTCTACACTAGAGACTGAAGCCCTTTAGTGACATGCAATGTTTCGACCAAAACCTATTGCTCCAGAATCAGGTCAAGAATCCGTTTGGGATTACCCCCGTCCGCCTCGGTTGGAATCGACCGATAAACGCATTCAGATTGTGTTTAATGGGGTGACGATCGCAGATACCCAAAAAGCCTTTCGCGTACTAGAAACCAGCCATCCGCCGACCTACTACCTGCCGCTGGAGGACATTAAACAGGAATACTTGATCCCATCCTCTCGCCAGACCTTCTGCGAATGGAAGGGAAACGGAAGCTATTACACGGTCAAAGTCGGCGACAAAGAAGCGATCGATGTGGCTTGGTACTATTCTGATCCGACTCCAAACTTTGTGGCGATTAAAAACTACGTAGCGTTCTACGCGGCGGCGATGGATATCTGTTATGTCAACGAGGAGAAAGTCACGCCGCAGCCGGGAAACTTTTACGGTGGCTGGGTCACAAGTGATGTGGTCGGCCCCTTTAAAGGTGAACCCGGCTCTTGGGGATGGTAGTGGCTCTAAGCACTGGGCATCCGTCCCCTAGTCAACCCTCTCTGAATCAGAATCAGAACCAATCCAATTCCAATAAATGCGGCTGCCAAGACGTAACTGGCTTGAGACGCAAACGCAATCAGAATCAGATTACACAACAGCGCGATCGCAGGAATCACGATAGGAACATGAAACCCGCTATTTCGCGGTTCTCGTCGTTTCAGAATTAACAGTGAGAGATTGACTAAACAAAACATCAACAAAATCAGCGTTGCGGTGGTTCCAGCTAAGAATTGCAGCGTTCCAGATAGCGCCAGAACAATCACGATTGGCAGAATCACCAGCAGCGTCCGATACGGAGTGGCTCGACGCGGATGCAACTTGCCTAGCCAAGCTGGAATTAACCCATCGCGAGACATGCCATACATCAATCGCGATGCGGTAACAAAGTTTAGCAATGCCGTATTCATCACGGCAAATAAGGCAATTAACGTAAAAATAACCTGAGGAAAATTGGGCTGCGATCGCCGCACAACATCCAACAGCGGAGCGGCTGAAGCTCCCAATTCTGCGGGAGTAAGCACCTGAGTTGCCAGCCAAGAAACCAAGACATACATGACCCCAGCAATGCCCAACGACATCACGATCGCTCTCGGAACATTGCGTTCAGGGTTTTTCACTTCTTCTGCAACATTGACAATGTCCTCAAATCCGATGAAGGCGTAAAAGGCAAGCGCCGCTCCTTGAGCCACCGATGTCCAACCTACGGGTGGAGAAGTCGCTAAGCTAGACGCTGCTGCCGTTCCACCTCCGTCGATTAAAAACAAAGCCGAAACCAAAATCACAATGAGCAAACCGGAAACTTCAACCGTTGTGCAAACAATATTGAGCGCTGAAGACTCCTCCATTCCTCTAAAGTTGACAAACGCCAATGCAGCAAACAGCGTAATTACAATCAACCAGACTGGAAGCGCGGGAATAAAGGCATTCAAATAGCCTGCAAACGCCCTAGAAAGCGTCGCCATCGAAACGAGACAGGTGCAAAACATCAGCCAACCGACGAGGAGCGAGAGCCAATTGGTGCGAAAGGCTCGATGCACGAAAGTTGCAACTCCTCCACTCTCAGGAAAGCGGCTGCCAAGCTCGGCATAGCTTAACGCCGTGAACGCGGCCACGACCATTGCAGTCAAAAACGAAGCCCAAACTAAAGCCCCGGAAAGCCCCGCAATTTTCCCAATGACAGCATAAATTCCAGCCCCCAGAATGTCGCCTACTCCGTAGATCACCAGCGTCCGCAGTCCAAAAACTCGCTTGAGCGAGTCTGCATCTGTATTTGTTTCCATATCTTTGCCTTTTACCTTTTAGAATGGAACTCCGCATTCTGTGATAATTGGCATTCAACATAGCACGGAGCCTGCCCTTCAATTTGTTACTGAAATTTGTCTTATGCCGAAATGGACTGTGACAACCGAATTTACGTTTAATGCGGCTCATCAGATTCGCGATTATGACGGCCCTTGTGGACGGATGCACGGGCATACCTACACCGTGCGAATTTCTGCGATCGCTGCTCAACTTCACACCTCCGAATTCTGCCCGCATCCTGTTATGGTGGCAGATTTCAGAACGTTGAAATGGGCGAAAAAAGATGTATTTAAGGGCGGTTTAGATCATTGTGTGTTGAATGAAGTATTGCCAGAAGGGTATGAAACGACCGCAGAGATGATCGCTCAATACATTCACGACAAGACGAAGAAGATGCTGCCGGATGGCGTGAAGCTAAAGGTGTCTGTGTCGGAGAATCCTAATTCTTGGGCGGAGTATGAAGATGATTAACCCATCCCCGATCCGAGAGGTGCCTGCTCTCATCCCTCCAGAACTTCCGATCGTTGAAACGTTTCATTCTGTGCAAGGAGAAGGGGCTTGGACGGGCACAAATGCCTTCTTTATCCGCTTGGGTGGTTGTGATGTGGGCTGTTGGTTTTGCGACACCAAGCACTCTTGGAATCCAAAACGGCATCCAACAATGGCGATCGTAGATCTCACCGCCGCTGCGAAAGCAGTCAACCCTGCGATCGTGGTGATTACAGGAGGCGAGCCGCTCATGCACAACCTCGCCCCGCTGACAGAATCCCTTCACGCTCAAGGTTTGCGCGTTCACGTCGAAACCTCTGGCGCACATCCCTTCAGCGGAACCTTTGACTGGGTGACGCTTTCTCCCAAGCCCTTCAAGCCGCCTCATAAAAGCGCTTATGCTGAGGCGGACGAACTAAAGATTGTGATTGCGACGGCAGACGATTTTGAGTGGGCAGAGGAGCAGTCGAGGCAGGTTCCCTCGACTGCACTGCGCTATCTCCAAGCCGAGTGGAGCAGTCAAACCACGCCGCTAATTTTTGACTACGTGTTGCAGCATCCCGAATGGCGCATCAGTCTGCAAACCCACAAACTGTTGAACGTCCGCTAATTACTTCCAGTGTTCGGGGGCGCGTCCGAAGATGCGGGTGAGCGTGCTTAAGCGATCGCGGATGTTATTGTTCAGCATCTCCGGTCGATAGCGCCATGCCCAATTGCCTTTCGCCTGGCTTGGAACATTCATGCGTGCCTCTGCGCCTAAGCCCATGAGATCTTGCATGGGCAAAACGCAGAGCGCCGCCACAGAGCTTAATGCCAGCCGAATCATGTCCCAATGAATGCCGTCTGAGCTAATGCAGCCTACGTAATCCATCAGATTGGTTTTTTCGTGTTCAGAGAGCGATTCGTACCAACCGATCGTCGTGTTGTTGTCGTGGGTTCCCGTGTAAACCATGCAATTGGTTGGATAGTTGAACGGCAAATAGGGATTGGCTGGATCTGAACCAAAGGCAAAGTGCAAAATCTTCATGCCTGGAAAGCCAAACATGTCTCGCAGTTCTTCAACCTCTGGTGTGATTGTGCCTAAGTCTTCGGCCAGAATTGGCAAGTTTCCGAGATCCTGTCTCAAGGCTTCAAAAAACTCTTTGCCCGGAGCCTCGATCCACTCGCCATTGATTGCCGTTTCTTCCCCGTGAGGCACTGCCCAGTATGCTTCAAACCCCCGGAAATGGTCAATGCGAATGTAGTTCACCAAATCGAGCATGGCTTCAAAGCGCTGAATCCACCATTTGAAGTTTGATTGTTTGAGGTAATCCCAGTCGTACACCGGATTGCCCCACAGTTGTCCCGTTTCGCTGAAATAATCTGGCGGGACGCCTGCCATCAGTTCCGGTTCGCCCGTTTCTAGGTCGAGTTTAAAGTTTTCAGGATTTGCCCACACATCAGCGCTGTCGTGAGCGACATAGATCGGAATGTCACCAATGATTGAAATGCCGCGATCGTTGGTGTGACGCTTAATGTCTGCCCACTGCCAGAAAAACTCGAACTGAAGATATTTCTGGTAAAAAATTTCGTCACTGAGGCGATGGCGACATTGCTCTAGTGCTTCTGGATCACGCTTTGCCAGTTCTGGTTCCCATTTGTGCCAACTGGCGCTTTTCTGCTCACTTTTAATCGCCATAAACAAGGCATAATCATCGAGCCAAAACGCTTTCTTTTCACAGAACTGCTGGAATGCTTCCTTTTCTGAGTCAGAAGCATGAGCCTTAAACGCCTCGCACGCTTTTCTGAGGAGCGGCATTTTGAAATCATACGCGCGATCGTAGTCGGCGCGATCGGGGTGGAACTCTGGCACATTTGCAAAATCTCCATCGTCTAGCAGTCCGCGTTCTTGGAGCCGCTCCAAGTTAATGAGCAACGGGTGTCCTGCCAATGAAGAGTAACAGGCGTAGGGCGAATCTCCGTATCCGGTCGGGCCTAGCGGCAACACTTGCCACCATTGCTGCCCACTCTGCACCAGAAAATCGATAAATCGATGGGCTTCAGAGCCTAAATCACCGACTCCAAATCGACCGGGAAGTGAGGTGGGGTGGAGCAGAACACCACTAGAACGAGGGAAATGCATAGATAAAGAAGAGAGTAGTAAAGATGCGTGAACTCTAGCACGGGATGTGGAAGGGAAAATCGGCTAGAAGAAAGAAGTCAATAATTTAGCGAACACAATGATCTTCTGAAGAGATATTTTTTGAAGAGATAAGGATGCTCTTTAATCTTTGAGGATATTATGCGGAGAACTGCCTGTCTAATCCTCTAGTTTGGAGGGATATGAAAGATATGCAATCTGAACAATGTTCTAATTTGGGGTGCTATATAGCATCTCTGTCTATTCAAGATTCCAACTTCAGAGGGGATACACAGAATGAGGCGGGCTATATCCGTCTAAATACAAGAGCTGTACGTTTTAGATGGGGCATTCTAGTGAGCGAAGCAGTTTGGTAGGTGATCTTGTGAGATTTCTTTTTCCCAGTGACTACTTCAATCCTAAGAAGGTAGATGAAGCATATTCAGAGCAGCTTGATTGTCTGCGAAATGTAGGATTTAAAGTATCCATTATCTCTTTGGAAGTTTTGGCTTCGGGATCAGCCAAAATTTTCCCCACTCCAGAACAAGGGGAAACGCTAATTTATCGGGGCTGGATGATCACTCCTGATGATTATTCCTGCTTAGTTAATGTTGTAAAAGATGCTGGTGCAGACGTTTTAATTTCTGATGATGCATATTTGGCAACACATTACTTACCGAATTGGTATCCACTGATTCGTGATTCAACGCCAGAAACGCGCTTCTTTTCGATCGATGATGATCTAGAGCACGGATTACGTGAGTTGGGGTGGAGCAGGTTCTTTATCAAAGATTACGTGAAGTCTCTCAAAACATCGGTGGGGTCGATAATTGATGAACCGTCAGCGATTAGAACCGTTGTGGCTGAAATGCAAAAGTTTAGAGGCACTATTGAGGGTGGTCTCTGTGTGCGGCAAGTGGAAGACTTCATTGCTGAGACAGAGAGACGTTACTTTGTGGTGTACGGCAAGCCATTCGCTGCATTGCCAGATGAGGAAGTTCCAGCAATTGTTGAAGAGTGCGCTAAACGCATTAACAGTCAGTTCTTTGCAGTGGATGTGGTGGAGCGCAGAGATGGCTGCAAACGAGTTGTAGAAATTGGGAATGGTCAAGTATCAGACTTGGTAGGATGGACGGCTGAACGTTTTGCTACAGTATGGGCAGAGCGCAGCTAACAATCCGCTTGCATCGCGACTGTATCGAGTCGATTGCTTGAGAACGGAAGATTACTAGCGGCGGGTGAAGCGAACCGTTATGCCGCGTCCTTAGTTCAGTGAAGCGATTATGCTCTGATTTAAGGTGCGATCGTGGTTGAAGCTTAGATCTTGAGAGCAACCTGCTGAAGCAGTTATCTCCAAGAGATCGCCTAGATTAAAATGAAAGGGCAACCATTGAAACAAGGTCAACCCATGGCAGTTCGCCAACCCCGCTACAGCAAAGAGGAATTTGCTCGACGTGGCGATGAGATCTACCAATCTCAGGTGCGTTCCCAAGTCGAGGAAGGCAATTATGGCAGAATCGTTGCGATCGACATTGAAACCGGAGCCTTTGAAGTGGCAGACAACACGATCGTCGCAGTCGATCGCCTCTATGAACGATACCCCGATGCTCAACCTTGGGTGATTCGGATTGGACATCGTGCAGTCTATCGGTTTGGTTCCCGGAGCCTGAAGCAATCGGTATGATGCAAGGCTTTGTGAGTCAGAGTTGTGAAGCCATGATCCAGGTTGCGGTTGGTCATAGTAATGCTTCTAAGCAAATGATTGAGGCAGTGATTGACACAGGCTTCACAGGTTTTCTATCTCTTCCCTTCTCGATCATCGAGTCTCTTAGCTTACCGTGGATATTTCGTGACGTTGGGACATTGGGTGACGGCAGTGAAGTTATCTTCGAGATGTACCGCGCAACCGTAATTTGGGACGGTCAAATCCAAGTTGTGGACGTAGCAGCATCAGATGCAGATCCACTTGTAGGAATGAGTTTGTTGTATGGATTTAAGCTTCAGATTGAAGCTATTGAAGGCGGGCTCGTTACCATCGAAGCGATGAGGTAGTTTAGAATCTCTCCGTCAGGCAAAATCTGAGTCTCCCAAAATTCTGATTTCAACTATTCTAGAAACGTTGCAACGAGCGAAAATCTGTGGATCACAAAAACCCGTTTCCGGCGGTCGATATCATTATCGAAATGATTGATCGTCCAGAGCGCCCGATCATTTTGATTGAACGACACAATCCGCCTTATGGCTGGGCCATTCCCGGCGGATTTATGGATTATGGCGAACCAGCCGAAGAGACGGCTCGGCGGGAAGCGATGGAAGAAATCGGGTTAGAGATTCGGTTAGTTGACTTGCTGCAAGTGTATTCTGACCCTGCCCGCGATCAGCGTCACCACACGATCAGTATGGTGTACATCGCGACCGCAACAGGCGAACCGAAAGCGGGTGATGACGCCAAAGATGTCAAAGTAATCAATATTTGGGAGATTCCGAAAAACCTGTGCTTTGACCACGATCTCATTTTGCACGATTATTTACAGTACCGAAATTATGGACTCCGCCCCCACTTATGTTGAGAAAGACCCTATGAGAAAGATTATTCGTACCGATGCGGCTCCCGCTCCGGTTGGACCCTATAACCAAGCGATCGCGGCTCAAGGTCAACTCGTGTTTGTGGCAGGGCAAATTGCCCTCGATCCGCAAACGGGTACAATCGTTGAAGGAGATGTGTCTGCCCAAACCGAACGGGTGATGCAAAGTCTAAAAGGAATTTTAGAGGCAGCGGGCGCAACGTTTGCAGATGTGGTGCGAACGACGGTCTTTCTAAAAGATATGAATGATTTTGCGACAGTAAATAGTGTGTACGCCCGCTATTTTGACGAGGCAACCGCGCCTGCTCGTGCCTGCGTCGAGGTGTCCCGATTACCGAAGGATGTGTTGGTTGAAATTGATTGTATTGCCGTGATTGGGTAATGGGTAGGATGCCCGATGGATCGGTAGAGACGCGACATGTCGCGTCTCTACGACGGTTGACGCGATCGCTGATCAATCCCAGGTTCATCATCCAGACATTCCACGACGAGCCGCGCTACTCTCCGCAACGATCGCAGCCCGATCAGCGATCCCCGAATCAATCGAAATCCTTTAATTGGATGTCGAATCAGTCCGATCGCCAGCGGCAGCGATCGCAGCTTTCCATCCGGATCAATTGCCCCCGTCAAATCCGGTACGTCCTCATGCACATCATCACTGACCACTCGTACCATCGTGATTGCCGCACTGAGCGACATCACCGCCATTCCTTCCATATCAACCACGTCAGCGTTGTGGAGCTTGCCTAAGGCTTGCTTTTCGCTCGCTAAGGCAATGATGCGATCGCTTGTCAATGCCCGCACAGGTGTCAGGTTCAGGCACGTTTGCAGACGTTGGGTAAGGGCGCGATCGCACTCTTTCACTTGTCCTAATCCATCCATGCATTCCTGATACAGCACGACCTCTCCCACTCCGTAGCGAGGAGACAAACTGCCGCACAATCCCATGACTACCACCTGAGAAATTTGAAGATCAGTCGAGTGCAGAAAGCGCTGCACCGCAGAGCATCCAATCGGAATTGCCTCCACTCGTGGAGGATTGGAGCAACGGCTTAACTCCTGACAAACGGCTTGATGTTCAGCCCCTTGGGGAACGAGAATCAGTAGACTCATGGAACATTTAATCGCGTGAATGGAGCGCTAAATGTGAGCAGCTTTTCAGCATAGCGTTTCCGGACTGAGCAATTGACCTAAAACTAGAAGAGCCGACTGAAGCTAGAACGTTAAAATATTCAGACAGACTAGTTTGAATTTTTATAGTGTGTTATCGGGTGGGGATTCATGCAACAGCCAACTCAAAAGCCAAAAATTCGAGAGTTTCTTAATATTTCTCGTCTTGCGATCGCCTTTCCAAAGCTGACGATCGGCTTTTGGTTGGCGACTATAGTTGCTGGGATCATGGCATTTAGTTCCCTCAAGTACGCGCTGTTTCCGGATATTGCTTTTCCGGTGGTGGTGGTAAATGCTCAAGCTCCGACCCAGAGCGCAACGGATACTGAACGCACGGTTACTCAACCGATTGAAGATGCGTTGCGATCGCTCCCTAACGTCAACGATGTCCGCTCGTCGTCCTATCCGGGTCAGTCGGCAGTAAGCCTTTCGTTTCAAGTGGGCACCGAGCTAGAAGCGTCTAGCCGCGCTGTAGAAACGGCGATGAAATCGGCATCATTGCCGCAAGGCTCTACCTTCAAAGTAATTCCGCTCAACCTCAACGAATCTGCTGCGGTCAGCTATGCGATTGACAGTTCATCCCGCTCCTTGAGCGACCTATCCAAACTGGCAAACGAACAGATTGTGCCAACGATCGCAGCCCTCCCTGGCGTTCTCAAAGTCAATCTTCTTGGCGAACCTGCCGCTCCCCCTGATCCCGCGTCCCTTCCCGCCGCTTCTCCTCTCGGCACGTTGGTTCGGTTTAATGGCAACGACGCCCTATCCATTCAGGTGATCAAACGCGGTAATGCTAACACCTTAGACGTGGTTGAGGCGGTTGAGCGAGAAATTTCTCGCCTGCGAAGCACCCTACCCGATGTGCAACTTTCCTTAGCAGCAACCCAGGCCGAATACATTCGTAAAGCGACGAGTTCCACGATCGAGGCTCTCGTTGAAGCTATTGTGCTTGCTATTATCGTAATCTTTCCATTTTTGCGAAACTGGCAAGCTACTTTTATTGCGGCGGTTGCCATCCCCATTTCGCTGCTCGGCACGTTGATTGTCATGGCGATTTTTGGATTTAACTTGGAAACCATCACCCTGTTAGCATTAGCGTTGGTGGTGGGTAATGTCGTCGATGATGCGATCGTTGAAGTTGAAAACATTAGTCGTCATATTGAAAACGGAGAGACTCCTAAGCAAGCTGCACTTCACGCGACCGATGAGATTGGCTTAACCGTCACCGCGACCACGTTTACAAATGTCGCGGTGTTTTTGCCGATCGGTTTGATGGGCGGCGTCGTCGGTCAATTTTTCAAGCCGTTTGGCATTACCGTATCGGCGGCAATGATCATGTCGCTCCTGGTAGCCAGAACCCTGACTCCAGTGATGTCACTCTATTTACTCAAACGCCGACCCGAACAGTCTGCGCCTCGTGTCGGGCGGATTTGGACATACTTTAGCGATGCCTATCGCAATCTGTTAAGGTGGTCGCTTCGTCATCGCTGGATTGTTGTGGGCATTGCGCTCCTCAGTTTTGCGGGAGGGTTAGCGATCGTGCCGTTCATTCCCCAAGGATTTATTCCCAAACTCGATCGGGGGGAATTTAATGTTCGCTATACTGCTCCCCTGCCCCAAATTCCCTCCCGTGAAGCCCTGGCTGCCGATCCTAGCTTGCTGGCTCAGATCAATCCGCTCCAAAGTTCATTAGCAGTGGCAAAACAGCTAGAAGATGCGGTTAGAAAAGCACCCGGTGTTGAGACAGTGTTTACAACCGTCGGGTCGCGAGAAGGTGAACCCAATAAGGGCGTGCTGTATGTGAAGTTGAGCGACGATCGCTCCATCCCAACGGCTCAAGTCCAGGATCAATTGCGAACGACACTCCCTCAAATTGCGGGCGTAACGACTGGCGTTGAGGATATTCCCTTTGTAGAAGCTGGAAACCAGAAACCTTTACAGGCTTCCATTCGAGGCAATGATATTGCCACCCTTACTACCGCAGCCACAAACTTGAAGAACAAGGTTCAAACGTTGCCAGGATTTGTTGACGTTACCCTTAGCGGAAGTACCATCACTAACAATACGATTCAGCAGATCGATCGCCAGAAGGGAGAACGAGCCGTCGAAATTAGCGCTAATCTTAGCGAAAATCTTTCGTTAGGAGATGCCACGAAAAACTTGGTAGAGGCGTCAAAAGGCGTTTTGCCACCAGGCGTAACGTTAGGTTTGGGGGGTGATTCGGCAACCAGCAACCAGATCTTTAGGAGCTTTGGGACAACGTTAGCCCTCTCAGCGCTCTGCATTGTTTTGGCATTGACGACACTTTTTCGGAACATCATCGATCCATTAGTGATTGCGTTGTCATTGCCATTGGCGCTAATTGGAGCAATGTTGGCGCTTTTGTTGACTCAAAGTGATTTTGGCATGGTTTCGCTGATCGGATTTGTGTTTCTGCTAGGGTTGGCGAACAAGAATGCAATTCTGATTGTGGATTACATTAGCCAGTTGCGACGAGAAGGACTTGAGCGCAGCGCTGCAATTCTCAAGGCAGGCCCGATTCGCCTCCGTCCTATCCTCATGACAACTGCCTCCACCATTTTAGGCATGGCTCCGCTCGCCCTAAAATTTGGCGCAGGAGCAGAACTGCGATCGCCAATGGCAATTGCAATTTCCGGTGGACTCATCACCTCGACGCTGCTCACTCTGGTTGTCGTTCCTGTGGTGTATACCCTGTTTGATGATCTCAAACCGAAGAAATTTAGCCGCAAACCCTAATTCCATGAAAGCATTTGTCACAGGCGGAACCGGATTTGTCGGCGCAAATTTAGTGCGATCGCTGCTTCAACGAGGTCACAGCGTCCGGGCACTGGTTCGACCCAACAGTGTGTTAGACAACCTGCAGGGATTGGATCTAGAGCTTGTAAATGGTGACTTAACCGACCCAGATTTAGCGCGATCGCTGCTGGGATGCGATGCCCTATTTCACGTCGCCGCCCACTACTCGCTATGGCAGCGCGATCGCGACGCTCTCTATCACAGCAACGTGATTGGCACTCGCAATATCTTAGCTGCCGCAGAGCAAGCAGGAATTGAGCGAACAGTTTATACCAGTTCTGTTGCGGCGATTGGGGTTGATCCGTCTGGGCAACCTGCTACCGAGCGCTATCAATCTCCGGTTGAAGCGTTGATCGGAGCCTACAAACAATCGAAATATTGGGCAGAACAAGAAGCGATCACGGCGGCTAAGGCAGGACAAGACGTGGTAATCGTCAATCCGAGTACTCCGATCGGCGCGTGGGATATCAAGCCTACGCCCACTGGAGATATTATTCTGCGATTCCTCCAGCGTCGAATGCCCGCTTATGTTGACACCGGACTGAATTTGATTCACGTCCGGGATGTAGCGCAAGGACATCTGCTCGCGTGGGAAAAAGGACGTTCTGGAGAACGTTACATTTTAGGCCATCAGAACCTGTCGCTGAAACAATTGCTCGACCATCTCAGTCAACTGACTGGGCTGCCCGCCCCGACGCGATCGCTGTCGGCCTGGATTCCCCTCAGCGTCGCCTGGATTGACGAACAAGTTCTCACCCGATTCGGCAAAACCCCCTCTATCCCTATCGACGGAGTGAGGATGTCGCAGCATCCAATGTACTACGATGCAACAAAAGCCGTTCAGGACCTTGGCTTACCCCAAACCCCTATCACCACTGCTTTGAAAGATGCCGTAGACTGGTTTGTATCGAAAGGTTACATAAAAAAGGGATGAAGGATGAGGGACGCCTTACGGCAACGCTGACGCAAGGAGGGATGGAGGCAGTAATGCGAGTGGCCGCGATCTTCAATCCCGCCCTGCTTTCCAATTCATCTCATCCCTCATCTCTCATCCCTCATCCCTATCCTCGTGAGGAGTCCTAATTTATGGCTATTCAGTTACAGCAAGCAATTTCAGTTGGTTCTTACTTGGTCAGGCAGCGACTGTCAGGGCGCAAGAAATTTCCGCTCGTGCTGATGCTCGAACCGTTGTTTCGCTGTAATCTTGCTTGCACAGGATGCGGCAAAATTCAGCACCCTGTTGAAATTCTCAAGCAGAATTTGACGCCCGAACAGTGCTTTGCGGCCGCGGAAGAATGCGGTGCGCCCGTGGTTTCGATTCCAGGAGGTGAACCGTTGCTGCATCCGCAAATCGACGAGATTGTGCGGGGCTTGGTGGCAAGAAAGAAATTTGTCTATCTCTGCACCAACGGCATTTTGCTTGAAAAGAGTCTCTCCAAATTTGAGCCGTCGCCTTACTTTAGCTTTAGCGTTCACCTGGATGGAATGCGGGAATGGCACGATAAATGTGTCGATCGTAAGGGCATCTTCGATACGGCGGTTGCTGCGATTAAAGCCGCGAAAGCAAAAGGATTCCGTGTCACCACCAACACGACCATTTTTGAGGGTGCTGACGTTGGCGAGATGCAGCGGTTCTTCGACTTTCTCAGCAGCGATTTGAAAGTCGATGGCATGATGATTTCTCCTGGCTACGGCTACGAGTGGGCACCTGATCAAGACCATTTCCTCAAGCGCGAACAAACCAAAGCCCTGTTCCGCGAAATTTTGGCACCGTTTAAAGCGGGTCAAAGATCTTGGGTTTTTAACCACAACCCCCTGTTTTTAGACTTTCTCACAGGTGACAAAGATTATGAATGCACTCCTTGGGGCAGCCCTAGTTATAGCGTTTTGGGTTGGCAAAAGCCTTGTTATCTCTTGAATGAAGGTCATTACAAAACCTTCCGCGAACTGATTGACAACACCGATTGGAGTCAGTACGGTCGCAAGAGTGGCAATCCTGAATGCGCAGACTGCATGGTTCATTGCGGCTATGAACCAACGGCAGCAGTCGATGCGATGCAGCCGAGTAACATTGGGCGATCGCTGGGTGCAGTCTTTGGAGGATAATCGGAGGGATGAAGGATGAGGGATGAGGGATGAATAAAGAGGGGATCAAGAGGTGGAGTAATTCCTTGAAACGACTTAATGCAGTCTTACCCTTCATCCCTCATCCCTCCTCGCGAAGCGGGTCGAAGACCTCCCTCATCCCTTACTTCTCCCTCCTCCTCTGGGTGTTGCCCTTGGTGATTCTGCGGAGCACTCAGCAAAGTCTGATGGCACACGACGAAGGCATTTATGCCATGCAGGCGCGATCGCTGCTCTTGACCGGAGATTGGGTCACGCCGCAATGGGGAAGTGGCTATAGTTTCGATCGTACGATTGGCATTCAATGGCTGATTGCGGGTTGCTTTTGGCTGTTTGGCACAAGTGAAGGAACGGCGCGATTGCCAAGCGCGATCGCGTGGATTTTGTCTGTCTTGCTCACGTATCAAATTGGGTGTTTTCTGCTCAATGCTCGTTTAGCGTGGCTGGGAGCGGCGATTTTTAGCGTTATTCCTCTGGTTGTGCAATATGGACGCCTCGCGACCCAAGACGCTGTTTTAGTCTTAATCGAACTGGTGGGAATTTGGGCGTTGCTGGAAGCGGGTAGCCAGAAGCGCCCTTTTTGGTACATTTTGGCAGGCTCGATGTTTGGCGTGGGATTTTTGATCAAGGGATTTATGGTGATTCCGGCCGCGATCGCGCTGCTTCCCTACGCGATTCGTCATCGCCACCTGCTGAATCCGTGGCTCTATTTAGGTTTAGTTCTGGGTGCAGTTCTGCCCGTTGGCTGGATGCTCGCTGCCATCCGACAATACGGTAATCTTTCGCCTGTTGAAGGACTGTTTGGAAAACTCTTTCACCTGGGAGAACAGACCTATTTAGGAGCGGGTCGCTTTTACTATTTCTGGAATATTCCAGCCAATGGATTTCCGTGGGTATTTTTTGCGTTGGGTGGCGTCTGGTGGACGCTTCGGGATCAACGGCTTCGAGAATTAGTCAGTTCAAATCGAAGCTGGTTATTGCTCGTTGGCTATCCAGCTATTTTGTTTGTTGAATTAACGCTATTCGGAACAAAAACGCATTATTACCCGTTGCAACTGATGCCGTTTGTAGGACTGTTGGCCGCGATCGCGCTCGACCAATTAATCCATTTTTATCAAACTCGTCAGAACCGCACTCTGCTCACCAGTCTGAATTTGCTACTCGGATGTTTAGCGCTAATCTTGATTGCTCTTGCGGTTGGAATTCAAGTCTCACCGCAAATTCGCGCAGCTTTGGGCGAAGACGTTGAGCGAGGCGCGATCGTGGGATTGCTGATTGGTTTAGGTTGGTTAGGAACAGCGATTGCGTGGTTTAGGCGTGAGCAGATCGGACTCGTTCGCTCGTCTCAACAGTGGATGGCGGGGCTATTACTCACCTCCTGGTTAGCGTTGGCGACGATGAATTTAACTGGATTTTGGGGAAATTACAGTCCTAAATTGAAGACATTTTTGCAGCAATCAACTGTGCAAGCTGTGCTGCGCTCTCATCCAATCAATTTTGTCGTCAACGAAGAAAGGCTGAGCCGGGGCGATCGCAAAACCTACCTGCTGCTTAACTTCTATACCCCAAACATTGGCACGTTCTCAACCCAAAACATTGATACTTCGTCAAAACTGCGCCAAGCAGCCTACGCTTGGATTGATCCAAACTTGGCAAAACTGCCTCATCCCAACAAGCAAATCGTTGCAACGTTTGAAGGCTGGCAGCTAGTGTCATCAAAGTAGGGCTGAGGTGAAGTCAGCATGATTCTTTGCGAATGCGAAGCGTTACTACAGGCGTCCCTTTCTAAAAGACAAAGATGACAGACTTATACTAAAACCATCTATCACTCGTAATCCGTTATGGTCATGCTGCAACTTCGGCAACTTGTCGTTCATCCTGGGCAACGAGTCCAACTTCAGGAAGTCAACTGGAGCGAGTTTGAAGCGATTCTCGATGAGTTGGGCGAGCAGCGTGCAAGCCGAATTGCTTACAGCAATGGGATTTTGGAGATTCGGATGCCCTTACCAAAACACGAAAAAGCCAAAGTTTTGATCGGGGATATGGTCAAAATTCTTCTAGAAGAACTTGATCTTGACAAGGAGTGTTTTGGTTCTAGCACTTTGAAACGCCAAGATATGTCAAAAGGGATCGAACCTAATGATTGCTTTTATGTTGAAAACTCCGCTCAAATGATTGGGAAGGATCGCATTGATCTAACAGTTGATCCACCACCCGATCTTGCAATTGAAGTTGATGTTACCTCTAAAACTGAACTGGATGTCTATCAAGCATTAGGTATTCGAGAACTGTGGCGCTTCAAAGACGGAACTCTGCAAGTTAGTCTTTTTCAAAATGGGCAGTACTACGATTCAAAGACAAGTTTGCACTTTCCTGATTTTCCCATCATTGATCTCATTTCTGAGTTTCTTGATCAGGCTCAAACAGCAGGACGCAGCCAAACTTTGAAATCTTTTCGTCAACGGGTGCAAGGCTTAATCAGCACCTCCTCAAAATGACGAGACAGCAATATCTGTTAGTAATATTGCCAGTGATAAATGAAAAGCTCTGAGGCAGCAGTGGAACACCAAAACTTGCTTCAGTGCGGTACGGTAAACGTAGCGTTCCAAATTACTACCTATGATCGCGCTGGAAACTGGGCAAGACTGGCAACAGATCGTCAAAGAATTTGAGGCGATCGTCGGCAAAAATGGCGTCGTTCGCAAGCGAGAAGAATTACTCGTTTATGAATGTGATGGTCTCACGAGCTACCGAGAACGCCCTGCTGTTGTCGTCTTGCCGCGCACTACAGAAGATGTTTCCGCGATCGTAAGGGTATGCGATCGCTACCGTGTCCCTTTCGTCGCACGCGGTTCAGGAACGGGGTTGTCTGGGGGCGCACTGCCGATCGAAAACTGCGTTCTGATCGTCACCTCGCTAATGCGTCAGATTCTGAGCGTCGAGCTTGAAAATCAGCGCGTTGTCGTGCAACCCGGCGTGATCAATAGCTGGGTGACGCAAGCCGTGAGCGGAGCTGGGTTTTACTATGCGCCTGATCCATCGAGTCAGATTATTTGTTCCGTTGGTGGCAACGTTGCAGAGAATTCTGGCGGTGTGCATTGCCTCAAATATGGCGTCACGACGAATCATGTATTGGGACTAAAAGTCGTGTTGCCCAATGGCGCGATCGTCGATCTGGGCGGCGACTTACCAGAAATGCCCGGATACGATCTCACAGGCGTCTTTGTCGGATCAGAAGGCACACTCGGCATCGCGACAGAGATCACCCTCAACATTCTCAAAACCCCCGAATCGATCTATGTTCTACTTGCTGACTTCACCAGTATTGAAGCCGCAGGCGCAACCGTTTCAGACATCATCAGCGCAGGCATCCTTCCCGGCGGCATGGAAATGATGGACAACATGAGCATCAATGCCGTGGAAGATGTTGTGAAAACAGGCTGTTATCCTCGCGATGCGGCAGCAATCTTGCTGATTGAGGTGGATGGGTTAGAGATTGAAGCTGAGGTAAACGCTCTGCGGGTGGCAGAAATTTGCCGGCATAACGGGGCGCGGGATGTAGCGATCGCAACCAAACTCGAAGACCGTCTCACGATTTGGAAGGGGCGCAAAGCCGCTTTCGCCGCGATGGGTAAAATGAGTCCCGACTATTACGTGCAAGACGGCGTGATTCCGCGCACGAAGCTAGAATACGTGCTGCGAGAAATTGAGTTACTCGGTGCGAAACATGGCTACAACGTTGCGAATGTGTTTCATGCAGGCGACGGAAATTTGCATCCGCTCATCCTGTACGACAACTCAGAACCGGGAGCGCTAGAAAAGGTCGAAGAATTGGGCGGTGAAATTCTCAAACTCTGCGTCAAAGTCGGCGGCAGCATTTCTGGAGAACATGGCATTGGAGCTGATAAACGCTGCTACATGCCGGAAATGTTTACCCCTGCGGATCTAGCAACGATGCAATGGGTGAGAGAAGCGTTTGATCCCCACGGCATTGCAAACCCAACAAAGATATTTCCGACGCCTCGCACTTGTGGGGAAGCGGCGCGATCGTATACAGGTCAAGAAATTAAGGGAGCAGAACGCTTTTAGAAGACGCGCCACTTCATTAGATAGTGATTTGGCAGTATTTAGAATTAAGCGGTTTCAAAGTTACCAAATAGGCAATATTTGAGAGCAACTAATGGAATAATTCTTTGGAGTTTGGCTTTGCCAGTTGATTAACACAAAAAAGGTAGAGGCAATTGAAGTCTCTACCTTTTTCGCATTTTTGAGAAGATATAATGTCACATTCGTTTTGGAGATTAGCAACAATGATTCAAATGAAGAGTGAGCAACAAATCTTACAGGAAGGACTGCAAATTCTTTTAGCCCACATGGAGCCGTCCGAGGTTGCTCGATTTTGGGCAGCCTGTAATCTAAGAGGGGGCAATTATCTTAAGCTGAAGGACGAACTTTTCGCACAAGAGTCAGTAGACAGTGTATATTCCAAGATCCTGGATTTTCAGTCCTCGGTAAAAGAAGCCTAACGTTTCTGTAGGAGCGGCGAGCATAGTTCTTTCGCTTCGTTTTGAGCATATCTGCCGCCGCATAACTTCACCGTTAGACTGCTTCATTTCAGTTCTCTATCATGTGTGATGTATGTTGAATTACTGCGAGTACCAAAGATATGGTGAATCTTGATCTCCCAGGTGATTTAGAGAGCTTTAGAAGCAAGCTCGAACCAACGGTTAAAACATATATTGATATTCAAACGCGGTTTACTAGAAAGACAACAATCTGGCAAAGCAAGTTTGCAGGATTTCCATATTTACCTAAAGATTTTGAGTATCCTACAACCCCAGAAGGTGATTATCTTCATTTGCTTGCACAAATCAACTTTGACGAAGTTCCAAATTTAGCAGGGTTTCCAAGAACAGGAATTCTTCAGTTCTACATTGCCAGGGATGGAATGTATGGTCTGGATTGGGAAAATCCCACGAGGCAATCCAACTTTCGTGTTCTCTACTTTCCGGAACCAGATCTAAATGAGAACAATCTCATTACAGATTTCGATTTTCTGCCTACATTGTGGGACTACAGTAAAGAATTCATTCCCTTCTATGTTTTTCCTTCCTATGTTCCTCATCGAGATGATTGTTTCGCGCTCAGTTTTGATCTGAAGGCTGCACCAATTTCTGACTGTGATTATCGATTTGAGGAATTGATTGGTAACGAAATCTGGGACGTGTTTCAGGCAGATAACTACGCGCTTGGGACAGAATATCAGGAGAGGTTCGTGAATGGACATCGAATCGGTGGTTATCCTCACTTTACTCAAGCAGATTTTAGGGAGGCTTTACCGGGGAACGAGGAGCCATATGTCTTACTGCTACAAATTGATTTCGATCCAGGTGAAATGGAGAAGATTTCTATTGAGTGGCGCGACCTTGGTGTAGGTAACTTTTGGATTAAGGCTTCCGCATTGAAAAACCTGAATTATACAGAGATTCTGTATAATTGGGACTGCTGATAGTGAACTGAACCAGTCGAAGCGATATACATCCTTCCGCTTCGTTGAAGTTTAAGCAGTCTAACATATCCCGTTTCACGCCGACTGTATCGAGTCTTGCTGTTGAAGTTCCAGTAGTTAATGCGGGTGAACGGGGTCGTTAGACACAACACAAAAAACTATGATTCAAGCAACAGAGCATCTTTATATTGTTAGAGACGATCGTATTCTAAGGGGTGAGCCAATTATTAAGGGAACACGTACATCTGTTAGAGCAATTGTCGAAACTTGGCGAATGGGAACTGCTCCTGAAGAAATCCCAAAAGGTCTACCTCACTTAACATTGGCGCAGGTGTTTGATGCGTTGAGTTATTACAGCGACCATCAAGATGAAATCAACGTTTATATTGAACGCAATCGCATCCCGGATGATCTGATTGATCCGTCGGTGCGAGGTTTATGAGTGATTTATTCATCCGCTTGTATCTGGATATGGAAAATCAAGTTTGGTACATCTAAAACGTCACCAACTCCTCTTCAATTCTGAATCTTGAATTTCTTCTAGCGATCGCCAACCCGCCTCCCACTGATCTCGATTCTTGAGCAGCTTTGCGTTCATCCAAAATCGAACCGTTGGGTCACACGCGGCAGTCATTTCAGCAAACACCCACTGACCTTCATTTTTTCGATTCACAACTTGAAAATGTCGCCATCCCCACATCTCCTCTGTTGCCGTCCATTTAGAGCCAAGGAGATGGGGAAATTTTTGTTTCTTAGGCATGGAGCTTAGATAGAGCGTACGTATATCTACGATCGTGCCATAAATTCTGAATCACAACTTCTAAATCCAAGTACGATGGGGTGTTCTAGAGTACTTTCACGGGCATTCTAGAGTTTGTTTTAACACATCAAACTTGCTCAATACATTCCTCACCCCTAAACTCATGAAATTGCGTTTGCTACCCGTTGTCCTTCTAGTCAGCGTTTGTCTTCCTGCTCAGGCAGAGAACTTAGAACACACTCAAAAATTGCTATCGACAAAGCAATGTCAAAATTGTGACTTGACAAGAGCAGGATTAGTATTTGCTCAGTTGAGCGGCTCGAACCTAAGTCAAGCCAATCTTGCTGGCGCAAATTTAAGCCAAGCCAATCTTGTTGGGGCAAATTTAACTGGGGCAAACCTAACTGGCGCAACCTTAAATGGCGCGAATTTGAGCGGGGCAAAGTTAACAGGAGCGAACCTAAGCAGCGCCGATCTGCGGAATGCTTATTTGGCCGATACAGATTTAAGCGGAACGCGCCTTGATTATGCGTTGCTACAAGGCGCGATCGGGCTATCTGCTACGACTGGAAATGCGACCGATTTTTACCGTTGGGGAGTCGAGGCGGGCAGTAAGAAACAATACGAGCGTGCGATCGAGAATTTCAATCAAACCCTAGCGAGGCAACCCGATTTTGCACCTGCTCAACTAGCGCGGGGTATGGCTCGATTAGAATTGGGTGATCAGTCTGGGGCAATTCAAGATTTAGAGTACGCCTCAACCCTGTTTACTCGCCAAGGAGACACAGCGCAGGCTCAATCGACTCAAGCCGTAATCACCGTGCTTAAAACGCCTGAGAAAGCACCCAAAGATAGAGGTGGCAATGGTTTAGGTCCGGCCATCCTGAGTACCCTCGGTAGCTTGGTCAAAATGTTCTTACTGCCCTAACTCCTACTTAATCGGAATAAACGGAAACACTGTCTTAATTAATCTCCGTAGTCTAAGGAGATTAATTGTTCGTCGCACTTTCGGTGAAACTTGCGTTTTTGGATCGATCGGTTGAACTGAACTTTGCAGTTGAGTCTCAAGCTTTGCGTACTCGGCGGCAGTGAGGGGTTCGCCATCTAGCGGCGATCGCGCCTCTGTAATAATCTCGGTTCGCAGGATTTCTTCCGGTAAATCGTCGGCAGGCGGCAGTGCAACCGCTAGTGTAGGAACCAAAAACGGCAGGAACGACGAATAAAGCGCAATTTTGAAGAGAGATCGAGCCATAGGGGTGGATTCATTCCTACTGAAATTCTACTCTTCTTTGCGTTGATAGAACGTCAGGGCGGTGTTGCCGTAGCGTTTTTGACGAACGACTTTTAATCCCGCGATCGCGAATTGTGAACGGTCGGCACTGTGTTCAACCGCAATCTCGCCCACGATCGCTAATCGCTGAAATTGCGCGATCGCATTTAACACAGGCTCATATAATCCACTGGCATAGGGCGGGTCAAAGTAAATCCGATCAAACTGCCCTGACAGCGATTCCAACCGATCTACAACATCACCGCGCCATACTTGAAACTGTTGTTCTGGCTTGGCGACCTGCCGCCAATTTTGCTCAACGATCGCACAGGCTCGGCTCGATTGCTCGATGCCAACCGCGATCGCGGCTCCCCGACAGAGCGCTTCTGCCCCCATTGAGCCACTTCCAGCACACAGATCCAGCCAGCGACACCCCTCGATCGTGCCTTGCCAAATGTTAAAGAGCGCTTCTCGAACCCGTGCTACCGTTGGGCGAGTTTCTTGTCCAGGAAGGGTTCTTAGTAACCGATTGCCATAAATTCTCACACTCATGATTTCTACGATACATCGGCTCATTACTGAAGAAGTGCAGACGATCTCGAAAAATATTCAGAATTGTCCGGATAGGTCTCTGTATTTGGGAATAGTGGAATGGTAGATGCACCCTGATTATTCACCCTGGCTTCGGCTGGGGTTTTTTATTTTGGGGTTCAGAATGAGAATTTTTGCAACCGTCTTTCGCCCTCACCCTAAATCCCTCTCCCGCAGAAGAGGGACTTCTAAGCCTGTCACCCTGCCACAAGTGACGATATGCTCGCTCTAAAGCCTGCTTTCTCTAACGCCATCACCGTCGCTTGCTCGTCTTGAACTCGGAACTGAGAGCCGAACCGCACCACATGACGCCGAGCCTTTGCTCCCACGATCGCAACCACAGCAACCTTGGCCCGATCGCCTTCACCGTGATATTGCCGCAACAACGTTCTCAGCCGATGTTGTTCCGAAGCATCAGTCGCGATTCGGGGTTCAAGTTCGAGCATGACCATCCGCACGGTTTCAATGAGTTCCGCATCTTCTACAATGAACTGCGTCTGATCGTCCCGCCTGTCAATCTTGCCCCACAGCATCAGTCGTGCATCGGGAATAATATGCTGCTGAATCCGCTCAAAAGATTTAGGAAAGACGACCGCTTCAGAACTGCCTGTAAGGTCCTCGATCGTTAAAATTGCCATGCGATCGCCCTTTTTCGTCGTCACCGCTTTGATATTAGTGACAAGCGCGATCGCGCTGACGGTCGATCCCTCTTTGCACTCTTTCAAATCTCCTAAATTAATTGGAGCCAGCATCTTTGCTGTTTCTCGCAGATGTTTGAGCGGGTGATCCGAAATATAAAATCCTAGTACTTCTTTTTCGAGCCGCAGCTTTTCTTGCTGAGGATAATCGGCGACAGGCGGCGCTTTTGGTGCAAGTTCGTAGCTCGATTGCGGCGTGCTGCCACCGCCTAACAGATCAAATAGGCTACCCTGACCACTGGCGCGATCGCGGGCACGAGACTGCGACCAGTCGAGCAAGAGTTCGAGGTCTTGGATCATTTGATGGCGATTGTTGGAAAGCTGATCGAAGGCTCCGCAGTGAATCAATGATTCTAAGGCACGACGGTTTGCGGTTCGGGGATCAAGGCGATCGCACAAGTCCGCCAATGACTTAAACGCCCCTTTCTCTCGTCTCGCCTCCAAAATCGCTTCGATCACGCCCATCCCCACATGCCGCACTGCCGATAAACCGAAGAGAATTTGATCGCCAATGGGAGTAAAGTCCACGCCAGAACGGTTAATATCCGGCGGTTGAATCTGGACACCTAGACTGAGACACGTGCCAATGTATCTCTGCACCTTGTCTTGATCGCCACTGTTAATGGTCAGTAGCGCTGCCATGTATTCAGTGCGATAGTTCGCTTTGAGGTAAGCCGTTTGATAGGTGACATACCCATAAGCCGTGGAGTGGGATTTGTTGAAACAGTACTCGGCGAACAGCACCATCTGATCAAACAGTTCGCCAGCGACTTTAGGCGGAATCTTATTTTTGATTGCCCCCTCAACAAACATCGCTTGATGTTTCTCCATCTCAGATTTTTTCTTCTTCCCCATTGCCCGGCGCAGCAAATCCGCCTGACCAAGAGAATAGCCCGCCATATCCTGAGCAATTTTCATGATTTGCTCTTGATAGACCATGATTCCATAGGTCTCTTTTAAAATCGGCTTCAGAATGTCATCGGCATAATCAATTCGTTCGCGCCCGTGCTTACGGTTGATGAATCTGGGAATGAGTCCTGCATCTAGTGGGCCGGGGCGATAAAGCGCCAGAATAGAAGAAATATCTTCAATTCCAGATGGTTTCAGATCGCGAACGACTTGCCGCATTCCAGAAGATTCAAGCTGGAAGATGCCTTCAAGTTCACCTCTGCCCAAAAGTTTATACACTTCTGGATCGTCGAGCGACAACTCATCAATGTCTAATTTGAAATTACGGCTTTGCTGAATCAGTTCAACCGTTTTTTGAATCATCGTCAGATTTTTGAGTCCCAAAAAGTCCATCTTGAGTAGACCCAACGACTCAATATCTTCCATAAAGTATTGCGTGAACACTGCACCATCGGCGTTGCGCTGGAGTGGCACAATTTCATCGAGCGGATCGGCTGAAATCACTACACCCGCCGCATGAATGCCGACGCTTTTGTTGGTTCCTTCGATCCGAATGGCTGTGTCGATCCAATCCCGATAGGTGACAGAAGAGTTAGGCACGATCGCACCACTCTCGTATTTCTCTCTAAACTCTGGTGCTGGCGTTTTGTCGGAGATCATCACCTTCAGTTTGGTCGGCTTGCCGCGCACAGTAGGGATCATCTTCGTCATGCGATCGCTCTCACCATACGGCACGTTCAGCACTCGCGCGACATCTTTTAGCACCGCTTTAGATGCCATCCGGTTGTAGGTGATAATCTGGGCAACGCGCTCTGTGCCGTATTTTTCAGTGACGTATTTGATCACTTCATCGCGCCTATCGATACAGAAGTCAGTATCTACGTCAGGCATGGATTTCCGTTCAGGATTGAGAAATCGCTCGAACAGTAAGCCATGATGAACCGGATCAATATTGGTAATGCCAAGCGCGTAAGCAACAAGCGATCCGGCAGCCGAACCGCGTCCAGGGCCAACCGGAATTCCATTGTCTCTGGCGTATTTGATGTAATCCCAAACGACTAAGAAATACGTTGAGAATCCCATCTGCTGAAGCATGTTCAGTTCATAGACAAAGCGTTCTTGATAAACGGCACTAATTTGATCGCGAGACGTTACTTTCTGACGTTGTAATAACCCCTCCCAGGCCACCTTTTCCATGTAGGTATCTGGCGTAAACCCGTCAGGAACCGTGTAGTTAGGCAGGCGGGGTTCACCCATAATCTGGTATTCCTCGACTTTGCCCGCCACCTCTAACGTGGTTGCGATCGCAGCATCGACAATATCTTGCGTCAGATGATCGCGAAACAGCATCCGCATCTCATCTGCCGATTTCAAATACTCGGTTCCTGTGTAGCGCAGCCGTTTTTCTTCTGAAATCAGCTTCCCGGTTTGAATACACAACAGGGCATCATGCGCTTCCACATCAAAACAGGAAATATAGTGAGAATCGTTCGTAGCAATGATTTTAATATCAAGTTCGCGAGCAATTTTAATAATTTCAGGATTCACGATGCGTTCTTCGTGTAGCCCGTGATCTTGAATTTCTAAATAATAATCGTCACCAAAAACTTCTTTGTATTCCCTTGCCACTCGACGCGCAATTTCAGGTTTACCTTGCAAAATCGCCTGCGGAACTTCGCCTCCCAAACAGGCGCTCGTGACGATCAATCCCTCGTGATATTGCTTCAGAAGATCTTTGTTCACGCAAGGGCGCGAGAAAATTCCTTTGCCTTGAACGCCTTGCAGATTAGAAATCGTCGTCAGTTTGACCAGATTTTTGTAGCCGATCGTATTTTTTGCTAGAACAACTTGGTGATAGCGGGGACGGCGTTCTTGCTTGGTGATGTCGCCGTTGATGATGTACATCTCATTGCCAATGATCGGTTTGAGCTTGCCTTGAGTCACCTTGAGCAGCTCGATCGCGCCATACATCACACCGTGGTCAGTCAGCGCGATCGCGGGCATTCCCAACTCAACCGCTCGCTCGACCAGTTCTGGAAGCTGACTAGCGCCATCCAGCAAACTATAGTCACTGTGAATATGCAAACCGACAAACGACATAATCACTCAACCCACGCGAAGGAATGAGTCTAAGCGTAACCGATCATTCGCGCTATATCTACAAAATTTTCTAAACTCGTACCCTATATGTGGCGTTTACTCCCAAATGGGGACAAACGCACGACCCGTGATCGTTGTATAGTATTAATGTATCAAACTTTCTTATAGGTTTGCTGGCGTCCCTTCCGGTTTAGGCTAGTGAAGAGAGACGTTAGGAGATCGCCGCCATGCCGCTGATTGAGGTAATGCAAGATGTGTTTAATCGCCCCCCCGTTCCGTTTAACCCGGCAAACCAGACGCTGAAAGGATGGGTGCTGTTTTGTCTTAGAGATCGAGGATTCGTAGTAAATCCATCTCAGAAGGGAGATTTTTCGATCACTACGAGGGGCGAAAAATATTCCTTTAAAATTAGCGAGAGCGCCGACAACCTTGACCCATCAATGGGTTGGGTCGTTGTCGATCGCTCTGGTCAAACCGCGACAGTCATTGCGCCCCAAGCTTAACTCGCCTTGACGTTCCGATGGGGCTTCAAAGGCGTTACTCGCCGCCCCCGAAATTTTCTAATCTCTGCTTTGCCTTGCGTCAGCGTATCGCGCATGTCTTGCCACAACGGATTCTCCGACTTGTGCAGGTCGAACACAACCAATGCCAAACTCACCAAAAGCATCACGACGCCAACGATAAAGAGCGTCATTGATCCTGAAACCAGCCATTCTGCGCCAATCAGACTCCGAATTGACAGCGAGAACACACTCACCGCAAACACGATTAGAGCGTAATAGATCCCTAAAATGCTGGCACGAGAGGTTTTCACCTGGTTTTGAAGATGGCGCAATCGCTTCTTTAGAAATAGCAGGCGGTTCGTTTGTAATGCTCCGCCAGACGCGCTGCGCGGAAGATTGATTCGGTGCAAGATTTGAAAATACTCGATGCTGGTCGCTTGCAAACGGTTCTCTAACACGCTACGACGCAGCAACAAACCGCTTAATACAAAGGCACACGCCAACACCATGAGTACTGAATTGAGAACTAGCTGGATTAATTGGGTCGTTTGCTCTACACTCATGCCGCTCCTCTTTCCCATTCGGTAACTTTGAGGATAACATGGTTTTTAGTACACGAGTACTAAACTTGAGCATCACTATTGAGCCAAGCCGCGATCGCGCTGAGCAACCCTTCTAACGTATATTCCTGTGCCTCAATATCAATGCGACCCAGTAGTGCTTTAGAAGTCTTTGAGGTTTGCGGTCCGATCGATGCCAATCCAACATTTTCTAAGTAAGTATTCCACCCTCCACCTAATGAGCGATCAAGCAATTCGCAGAAATGTTTAACGGTTTTAGAACTAGCAAACGTGATGATATCAACTTTGCGGTTTTTCAGCGCTGCGATCGCGTGGGGATCAGCCTCTTGCGGGCAGGCAGACTGATAGGCGGCAACTTCTGTAATCTCCGCCCCCCGCGCTTTGAATTCTTTCACCAGCGTCTCTCGCCCGCCAGTCTCGACTCTCGGAAACAGCAGCTTTTTGCCCTCTACCGATTCTGGAAAATTAACAATCATGGCATCCGCAATGAAATCAGGCGGCACAAAATCGGGCTGCATGCCTCGCTGCTTTAGCTTGAATGCCGTTTTTTCTCCTACTACTGCAATTTTAATGTTGGTTAACGCTCCCACATCTTGAAGCTGAGAGCCTAAGCGATCGAAGAAATACTCCACTGCATTGGTCGACGTTAAAATCAGCCAATCGAAGTCGTTGAGATGAGCGATCGCATCGTCTATTTCTTCCCAGCTAGAAGGAGGGACAATTTCGAGCGTCGGCATTTCTATCACCGTAGCGCCTTGCTGTTCGAGCAGGCGGCTGAAGTGCCCAGACTGTCCTGCGGCACGCGTCACGAGAATCGTTTTACCAGAGAGCGTTGTAGACACGGATGGTTCAGGATCTAATTGAGGTTGAGATGAGATGAATGTAGCGTCGGAGGCAGAAGATGGAGTTGGCTCCAGTTCTGAATTCCTGATTTTATGAGGTTGGGTGAGGAAGGGGCGTAACCCAACGACTTCACCAATTACGATCACACACGGCGAGAGACTTTGGGGAGTGACATGTGACAGAATTTCCGTTAAATTACTGATCCAAATTTCTTGATTTGGGTGTGCTGCCCAGCGAATGATCGCGATCGCGGTGTCTGGCGATTTGCCGTGTTGTTGCAGTTGTTCGACGATCAGCGGCAAATGTTTGCCGCCCATTAGCACGACTACAGTGTCGAGTTGGGCTAATGCTTGCCAGTTGACCCGCTCTGGTTCGTGAGCAGTAATCACAGCAAATCCCCGGCTCAATACGGGATCGGTGAGAGGAATATCAGCCAGCAACGGAGCAGCGAGGGCTGAAGAAATGCCGGGGATCACTTCGTAGTTACACTCAGCGGCTCTCAGGGCTTGAATCTCCGATGTCGTTCGTCCAAAGATAAACGGATCGCCACTTTTCAAGCGCACCACTAATTTACCTTGCTGGCCGTGTTCTACTAAAAGCTGATCGATCTCGCCCTGCTTCATGCTGGGCTGTCCGCCCCGTTTACCGACATTCAGCTTGAGGCAGTCTTCTGGCACAAGATCTAGAAACTCAGCATCAACTAGCGCATCATACACCAGCACTTCTGCTTGCTGCAGAAGCTGATATGCCCGAACAGTGAGGTTTCCAATGTCCCCCGGACCCGAACCCACCAAATAGACCTTTCCGATTGAATCCATGCTGCCATCCGACAGACTACGGACTACAGCCTATCGCAATAAACACGCGGCTGGAAAAATCAGGTATTCCAAGAAGAACAATTTCCACACAAATTGATAGAACTGAGCGACTTCTCCCTTATCTTGCAGATCTAGTTTTTGACTCCGCCACCATAGCAAACCTAAGCCCAATAAATGAGTCAGAATTAAGAATGGTAGATTGACACCCGATAGAAAGGGCGAGACGGCAATCACACCCAAGTAACAAGCACTCACGACTTGTCGCGCCAGATTAAACACGGGTCGCTGTCCGAGCCTGAGGGTAAAGGTGCTGATGTTGTATTGTCGATCGCCATCGGCATCGGGAATATCTTTAAGAATCGCGATCGCAAAGGTAAACACCAAAACAAATGCCGTCAATGCCCAAACCTTGGCTGGAATCGGGAAGCCTCGATTAAAGTGCAAGAATAATCCTAAATTGACGATCGCACCCCGAACGCTGAAGATGCAGAGAGACGCCCAAAACGGAAACCGCTTCAGTCGGATCGGGGGCAACGAATATGCTGTTCCGATCGCGAGACTCAATCCCACCATCGCAAATAGGTAGAAACTTCCAGAGGCGGCAAGTGCGATCGCTAGAATTCCAGTTGTGCCGACGATCGCTCGACCTTGCCAAATCGAAAATTCTCCAGACGCGAGAGGCAAGTGAGGCTTGTTGATCCGGTCGATGCCGATGTCTTCGAGTTGATTTAATCCAACGATGTAAACGTTACCGCACAGACAGGCAAGCAATGGGATGAAAACAGAAATGGGATGGAAGGACTGATCCCCCAGAGAATTTCCTAGAGAGATCAGATACATCCCCAACACGCTCAGCGTCGTTCCAATGATGGTGTGAGGGCGGGAGAATTTCCAGAAGGCGTAGAGCCACGGCGCATATTTCTGAAGGGGATTGACTGATGAAATTTGGCTCATTTATATAAAACTCTCAATAACCCTACCTAGAATCGCATTACTTCTGTCCGCAAAGTAAGCCAAACTTAATCAATCCACGCTGGTAGCCTCGCTGCATCAGTCCTAGTGATAACGCGGCTTGTATTGTGGTCCACCCAGAGCGAATCAAACCTACGATCGCATCCCAATTAAACGCTGAGTCAATCACTATATCCCAGAAGGGTGCTACCGCCGTTGACCAATCTTCGGTACGCAGAGATTGAAATCCAATTTCCCGCGCGATCTGTTCATACTCAGGCAACGAAATGACGTGAGGCAGACAGTAAACTCGATAAATGTCTTCTAGGTGGCTCTTTTCATCAGGTGTGAGCGGCGTTTGGGATGTTGCTCGATGACACCACGTTGCCATGATGAATGTTCCACCTGGCTTTAAAACTCGGTAGCACTCCTGCAAGAACTTTGCTTTATCTGGCATGTGCTCTCCGCTCTCAAGCGACCAAACCAAATCAAACGAGTTCTCTGCAAAGGGCATGTTCAACGCATCTGCTACTTGAAAATGAGCCGTGATTCCTGCCGCTTGAGCGCGATCGCGGGCGCGATTGGCTTGCACAGGGCTGAGTGTGATCCCGGTTGCCGTTGCGCCAAACTTTTCGGCTAAATAGAGAGAGCTTCCGCCAATTCCGCAGCCTACGTCTAAAATGTCTGAGGCGTGAGTCACAGTTGCCCACGTCAAAAGTTCTTCAATCAGGTCAATCTGTGCCTGTCGCCGTTCTTTCTTCAGTTGCCCATTTGCTCCGTAGTAGCCGTGGTGCATATGTTCGCCCCAAATCTGCTCCCACAAACCTGACGAAGCATCGTAGAACTGCTGAATTTGCTGATGAAGCGTTGATGTCATACCTGATTCCGAAAAACAGCCATTTGCAAATGTACCGTACTAGCGATTCGCGAAGTCTCATTCCTACTGCTGATTCTCTACAGATAGAAACTTATGGTCAAGTGGGACCGTCTTAATTGAAGTAAACTAATTCCTGATAGTCAAAACTTGAATTTTAGATAGAAAATTCTGTAGTTTTAGCTACAAGAAACTTAGAAATTGTGTAAGAAATTGTTTGCTCTGCCCAACGGTTAATATCTGGAGAAGTAGCTTTAGCAAACAGTAAAGAAAAAACTCCCCTTGTGGATACTGTGTATTTTTACTGGGGATCTTTATTAATGTAATTAGAGACCACAAAAAGCCGCAATTCACATATTTCTCTTAGCTTCTCGCTTCAAGGTCACTCTGGAAATCTGCATAAGCTGAAACTTCTATACGTATGAAGAAGTAAGAATTGAGAAAGGGAGATTATTGGTTTGGCTATGACACTTTCAGACTGTCCTAATTAAACCTTCAGCTTCATCAAAGCTTAAACAAAATCAATTGATTTCTCCTTTCAATATTTACGGAATTGCCAGTTTAAATGGGTATCTTGTAGTGAGAAAAGCATTCTACAGATCAGACCAAACCCACTTTGGAATCACCTTAAAATGCCGTCTTCACTACGCGAAAAGGAAAGCCATTCGGCTGAATCTGAACTAATTTTTGGAGCTACTTCTATGCAAGCCTATTCCCTACAACAAAAACCTGGTTTCGACCCCTTAAAACCCATTCGTCAGTGGCTTGATTCGATTGAGATTCGCGATCGCAAGGTTGCTCACACTCTCTGTAAGCTGATTCCCGCCCAATGCCCGTTCGAGCGCGACATCACCATGTTTGGACGCGCGATCGCGCATATTCCGCCGATGTGCAAGATCAACCCTCTCTATGAACAGTTTGTCGGGCTGCGGTTCCGCTCTCTCTGCTATCTCGTGGATGAGTGCGGAGAAACAATTTAAATTAGAGTTCTGCAAGTTCGACCAGACGAGACGATAACTCGGTAGTATTCAGATCTCGTCCGATGAAAACCAATCGTGTTTGTCGAGGTTCATCCGCTCGCCAAGGACGATCGTAGAATTGCTCAAATCGCGCCCCAACGCCCTGAATCACGAGTCGCATCGATTTATTCGGAACCACTACAAACCCTTTAATTCGGTAAATCTCCTGTTCTTGCACCAGTTTTTCAAGCTGCGCTTTTAGTTTATCTGGGTTGAAAGCGCGATCGACAACGATATGAGTCGATTGAATTTCGTCATCGTGATCATGCTCCTCTTCAGCATCATGATGACTCGGACGGCTTTCCAAATCATCTTCTACCGCTGCATTGAAGCCCAGCAGCAAGCTGGGATCAAGCTGACTTTCTCCTTCGCGCCCATTCGAGACAATTTTGACGGCTCTAGGAAGTTCTTGCTCAACGAGTTCTCGCACCTGAGTTTGGACTTGGGGATCAACCAAATCCGTCTTGTTCAAAATCACTAAATCGGCACACGCAAGCTGGTCTTCAAACAGTTCCGAGAGCGGCGTCTCGTGATCAAGATTGGGGTCAGCTTGACGTTGCGCCGCGATCGCGTCTAGATCGTTCGCTAAGGTTCCTGATGAAACTGCTTCGCAATCGACAACGGTAATCACACCATCCACCGTGGCGGCATTGCGGATCTCATGCCACCGAAACGCTTTAATCAATGGTTTGGGTAAGGCGAGACCAGAGGTTTCAACCAGAATGCAATCTAAGCGATCGCGCCGCTTCAGCAACTCCAGCATCGTTGGCAAAAATTCTTCTTGCACCGTGCAGCAGAGACACCCATTCGTCAGTTCAACAATGTTAGATTCAGGAATGTTAGATTCAGTCGCATCCTCTGGACACACTTCACAAGATTTGAGCAATTCTCCATCAATGCCCAACTCGCCAAATTCATTCACCAGGACTGCAATCCGTCTTCCACCATTGTTTTGCAGCAAGTGACGAATTAACGTTGTTTTTCCGCTTCCAAGAAAACCTGTAATTACCGTAACGGGAATCTTTGCAGCCATACTATTTTGTTGAAGGTTGTTGTTTGAACTGAAGAAATGACTTTAATTCTGGGCATCGGCTGCATCAAGATGCTGCTTAGGCCGTAGCCATTTCAGATTTAACATCTGGCAATCCTGGTTGAAAGCGCAATACCATGATTTGTTAGGGACGCAACTCGATAGATTTGTGAATGCGTCCCTAACAAAGGATAGCAGGTCGCTAATCTTGGAATTTTTGTAATGCAGCCTAATCCGGATATGTGCATGAACACAAGAAACTGCATATTCAGATCTTCGAGAAATCGGAGTTCTGAATATGCAGCACGGGGGAGCAATTTATTCTGCCTCGCTACCTAAGTGGTGAAACTTAGGCAGCAAAGACTGTGGCAGCGAAGACTGTTCACCAAAGTCACTTCCGCAGAGACAGCGCATGACGACGACCCAAGCGCTTAGTATCAATTTCAGTAATTGCTTCCTCTAAGAAGAGCGTTCTAACAGCGCTGGTATAGACATTTGCTTGATAAACCTTGCCATTAGTTATGTCCAAACCAGTCAACCAACCGCTTTTAGGGTGGTATGCACCTGTATCAATGCCAAGCCAACCCTGCCCCCTCACGATCGCGCCCGGTGTTACGCCTGGAAAGGTGAACGTGATCGTATGCCCAGTAATAATTAGTTTGTTGTGAAAATAGGGCTGAGCAATGCTGTGAAATTCGTCTCGAATCCAGCAAAATTCTTGATGGCTTTGACGAGACAGAGGTCTATCTGGATGCACTCCTGCATGCACAAGCCAAATGTCTCCTAGATCGAGATGAGTTGGCAACGTGCGCATCCAATCGATGTGGTCAAGCAAAATGCCTGTATCACCATAGCTGGCGATCGTGGAGCGCCCACCGCTCTGTAACCATGCCTGCAATGCAGGGGGAAAGACCTGTCCATCAGGAAACGCTTCGAGCAAGAGATACTCGTGATTGCCCATCAAGGATTGGTATGGGCTATTCTTCACGAATTCAACTACTTGAGCGCTTTGAGGGCCGCGATCGATTAAATCACCCAAGAAATAAACTTGGTCATCTGTGTCAGGTGCGATCGCGTTGAGCAATGTCATTAGCCCCTCATAGTGCCCATGTACATCACCAATTACAATACGACGGGGGACAGAATTGCTCATGCGATCGCGGTTCTCCAAACATTGCAACAGAGGCTTTTATGCTACACCCACTTCTCGTACTGGCTCTCAAACTGAAGTAGTACGGAGGTGTAGTGATTGCGATAATTATGCCCTTTGTACCCCGAGAATACGTAAACGACATGGGGAAATTCACTAGATCCCCGTGAAAACTTTATCTACCTAAAGCCCGTAAAAACTGCTGTAAGCCAGCCAATAGTCCTGGCTTGGGCTGCTGATCCCCTAGAACTGAAGCAAAAATCTCATCGAGCCTCTCAGAATCGGGTTTTTCTGATTCTTCAGCAATGAGTTGATAGACGCCATCATCGGCTGCGTACCAAACTTGCCAGGGTGACGGATAGCACCGCATTAGCGCAGAATTATCGTCTAGGGGACGCAGGTAATAACATGGCTCAATCGTGTCTAAAAAGCGCTCTCGAATCTGCCGCCCGGCGTAGCCAATACCAACGATCGCTACATCTTCTAATCGAGGATTGAGCAAAATGATGGGGCGATCGCCCGCGATCTCCGAAATTTGTTCAACCGGACTGACTTCAACTGAGGTGGGTGAGACAAAAATGAGGAGCGTATTGTCAGGACTGACCTGCTCTTCGGCTAGGGTCGTTTGCCGCGTACCCGCGACATCTAAACTACCGATTTGAAAGGGCGTATCGCCCCAATTTCGTTTGGCAAGTGCTGCCGTTCCTGCATCGGTAAAAAAAACTTTCAGCCCTGCTCCCCGGTCCCCAAACGCCTCTAGAAATTTTTCGGCAACAGGCATGGATTTGAGTTCTGGAAAGATGAGTTCGACCTGCATTCGGGTGTAGCCTGCTTGAATGGCGGCTTGAATGGCAGCTTGAGCTTGAGCGATCGCGTCATCTAACGTAGTCGGCAATTCAAAAGCAGTCGGCAATTCAGACATAATTTAGCGATTGGGAGTTCAGCGATTCAAACAGAGTCACGACACGGCCTAAACAGCGCGGTTCAAAAATTCTGCACTCTAGAAGATCCTATCGCTTATCGGACTCAAGACCGCCTAGCATCTCATACAAGCTCACCAAGGCAGCGTTATCGAATCCACCCATTCCTTGGGCAATCAACGAGTCCATCAAACTCGTGACTTGGCTACTTCCTAACAGTGGAAGGCCAACCTCGCGCCCGGTCTGCAAGACGATGTTCATATCTTTACGGTGCAGATCGAGCTTGAATCCAGGTTCAAACCGACCTTCTAACATGCGATCGCCGTGAACTTCTAGCACTCGGCTTTGAGCAAATCCGCCGAGCAGTGCCTCTCGCACTTTCGCCCCATCTACGCCAGACTTTTTCGCCAAGGTTAGCGCTTCTGCCACGGCTTGAACGGTAAGAGCAACCACAATTTGGTTACACGCTTTAGTGACTTGTCCGGCTCCAGCGGCTCCAATATGAACGATATTTTTGCCCATCGCTTGTAAGAGGGGCAAAGCCCGCTCAAATGCCGACTCATCACCCCCGACCATAATCGAGAGCGTTCCTTGCTGCGCTCCAATGTCTCCTCCTGAAACCGGAGCATCCAGAGCTTGAACTCCTTTTTCGCTCAATGCGTTGTAGAGTTTTCGAGATGTAGCAGGCGCGATCGTAGACATGTCGATCAGCATCATGCCGGGTCTCACCCCTTCTATGACACCATCGCTGCCCAACACAACCGCTTCTACGTCGGGCGAATCGGGGAGACAGGTGATCACCACATCAACTTGTTCGGCAACGTGTTTGGGAGAAGTTGCCGGAATTGCGCCGCCAGAGGCTAAGGCTGTGATCGCGCCCTGACTACGATTAAAAATCACAACTGAGTAGCCCGCTCTGAGTAGATTTTGGGTCATGGGTTTGCCCATGATGCCGAGTCCGATAAAGCCAATGCGTTCCATAGAAGCAGGGTGGGGATGATGGGAAATTAGGTGGAACTCTTGAGACGCTGGTAGACCGTAGCTAAAGCCGTTGCGTCACCAACATTACCAGGGAATAAGACAACCGGCAGGTTGGGGAATTGGGGATGCTCAGAAGGCGTTTTGACCATTGACACTCCAGCGAGGACTTGTCCTAAAAGACCTGCGGTTCGGAGAGCTAAGCCTTGGCTCAGCGTGTCGTTGGAGGTAATGCCTCCTTTGCTGATCAAAAATCCGATGTCTGACGGAAGCTGGCGCAGAATATCCATTAATAAAGTAGAAACAGCTTCTCCAAACTCCAAGCGGGTTTGGGCGTCGTCGAAAGTAAGTTCTTGGCGGCTTGTGAAAATGACAGGCGTTTTGCCTGAAGTGTGAATTTGATCAGCCGTTTGCGTAATTTCGGCCAAGAGTGCAGCGCGGGAAGAAGCAGATTTGTCAAGCAGTCGAGAAACATCAATTTCGATGCCAACAGTTCCGGGCGCTTCTAATAATTTTGCAAGTTGTTCGGTCGTCTTCTTGACGTGAGAACCGACGATCACAGCTCCCGGTTTGCCGCCGCGAACATATTGCGCCATCGCTTCAGGCGCGATCGGTTGCTGACCCAAATTTGCCAACGAAGTCAGCAAGCTTGCCGCGCTGCGAAATAGAAACCGCTTTCTTTGAGATGCCGTTGCCAAAATATCAGCCGCAAAACGATCGAGGTCAGCCTGGGTTTCTGCATCCACGACGCAACACTGATTGTCGTGGAGGTGGGTTAGGCGCTCTTGTACTCCCGATCGAATCTCCGCTAACAAAAACCGATCAACTTGATCCGCTGGAATTCTTCCCTTCGTTTTTTCTTGGACGTAATCGGGCAAATAACTGTAGCTGTAGCCAAACACTGAATCCCGCGCAAACTCAGTTTCGTGAACGGGCGTATCTACCCCGTCAACCTTTAGATAATGCACACTGTCGCGGGTCGTGCGTCCGCCTTCAAAAAAGGCAGGAACTAAGAAATGAGCATCAAAGCCACCCAGTTCTTGAGCGATGACGTCAGTCTCAATCGGGTAGTGACCCCTAAGCGTCGAATCGGAGCGACTGACCACGAGAAAATCTTGAATGTTTTCAGCGGCGATCGCCTGCTTCAGATTTTGGCAAACCTCTTGCGTCACACTGGCCGCTTTTTCTGGAGAGAGCGATCGCGTGTTGGTTAGGACGAAAAAAATAGGCGCGTCGTCTGCAAGTCCTATCCGTAAGGTCTCAACATCCCATTGCATTAACAGCAGACAGCTATGCACCGTTTGAGATCCGGTGGGATCGTCATCTAAAACAATAATTTTGGGACGAGTATTCATGGATGAAGATGGGAAAGGGAGACAGCGAAACGGGATCTAGAGGGGTTCGCGAACCCCTTCAGAGCTTGGTAAAGCAGTCGCGCTTTTCTCATCTTCTAGCAAGACGTTACGAGAGTCGATTACTTTTTGATATCTCGCGCCATCTTACGGAACGTGTCCATACTGCTGTCCGGTCGACGACGCGGTGTGGCTGTAGGATTTGCCGTTGAATTTGACCCGCTTTGCGACGTTCCAGAGGAGCGCTCGGAGTCAGATTCAGCCATAGAGGTCAATGCTTCTGAAAGCTTTCCGCCTACAACTCTGCTTAGGGCAGAAATCTCCTGGACTAGCTCTAGATCTTCAGGTTGACCTGCCGTTTTCGGAAAGGTACGTCTCACTTTCTTGACTGCCTTCATATAAGCAGCATCGCCCATAGAACTAGATTCGCTTTCGTCTAGAAAGTATGCCAGTGATACCTTTTCTTGCTTTGAAAGACGCTGTATTGACTTGGCTTCAATCTTCTCTTCACCAGCGGGTTGCGGTTTCTTGCTAAACAGCCCTCGAATAAATCCAGTCATACTCTTATTAACCTGCACAAAATGCATTAGATCGCTTTATGTTAAATTTTATCAAATTAATGAAAGCCTGAATAGCTCAACAATCACCTTTTTGGGATGAAAAGGGAAGTTCTTGAAATGTGATGAAGTTTCTCAAGCAAGTGTAAGAGCAGTCTAATGATTGTATAAATCCTACCCATCGGAGGACACAAGACCAAATTTTCTTTAGTAATCTGGAATCAATTAAACGCAGTTTGTAGACCTATATAGCTTCGGTATTGTTCCAAGATTTATTGAGAGGAGTATAGTAATAATGAAAAACTTAGTACCTGTCGCCGCCTTCGCTGCGATCTCAATCGCGTTACCTGCTCAAGCCTCAAATCCCCAACATGTTCAGCGGCTCCTCCAAACTGGGGAATGTGTAAGTTGTAACCTAGAAGGTGCAGATTTGAGCGGTGCGCATTTAATAGGGGCTGATCTACGAAATGCCAACCTGCAAGGTGCGAAGCTAATTGAGACCAACCTTGAGGGCGCTGATTTGACGGGCGCAAACCTAAAAAATGCGAATCTGACGAGTGCATTCGTGACGAATGCAATTTTGAATGACTCAAATATGATGAACGTCAATCTTTCTAGCGTTCAAATGTATAACGCTCAGACGTTTGGTGCAAATTTAGAGGGTGTCAACATTCAAAATGCAGAAGTGTATAACAGTGGAATTGGTGTAGGTGGCGGAGAAGAGAGATAGAGACCTTGGTACATAGGTTGAATCTGGTAGCTGTGAGTAGGGTTACTTTGTGTTACCCCCGAGAAGTTAGATTAGCAATGGATTTCTTAAGAGGCATGGTGGATGAGAATCTATCTCATCCACCATGCCTGCTAGCGTTGCTACATAACTTGCTGCCAACGAGGGATCTCTGCTCAATTTCAAAAGCGGTCTAATCGGAACTACTAATTAACGTGAATATCGCTTCATTAAGCATTTGAAAGTTAAATTTGTCAATTCGCATCTCATTGAGGCTTGTCTACCTCATACGCACTCAATAACCTATTGCTAAAAAAACTGAGTTCAACGTTAAGTCGATCCTTCAAAGCTTGCATCGCTACTTTGAACATTTAATTCTTGATAAACTTAATTCTCGCTAATCCCCTTGTGCTTCCTCAATCTCTAACAGACTGACAATTACTCCTGCGATCGGGATACCCAAGAAGATGCCCAGTAGCCCTGATACTCGCGTCCCAACCAGAAGCGCAAAAAACACCACCACCGGATTTAGATGAACCGTACTTTGCATCACACGCGGTGAAACAAAATTGTCTTGCAGTTGTTGCAGAACCACGCAAACGGCTAATACCTTGAGCGCCGTGAGCCAACCGCTCTGAACCAGGATAATCAAGCAAACAAAGCTCACTCCTAAGGTCGCGCCAATGCCAGGAATTAAGTCAAAAACGCCAACTGTGACAGCGAGCAAAAATGAAAATGGGACTTGAAACAGCGCAAAGGCGAGAAATGTAGCAACGCTCAGCAGAAACGAGATCAGCAGTTGACCTCGAAGAAAACCGACAAAATTTCTTTGCACCGCGCGCGAAAACCGACTTCGATTTTGGGCGGGAACTAACTTTAGTACGAGTTGCCAAAGCTTTGGGCCGTCAATCAGCATGAAAAAGGCAACGACTAGAACAATGATAAAGGTGACATAGTTCTGTAAAAGAATGGGCAGAGAACCGACGGCCCAATTTAGTCCAAACACAAATGCATCGCGAATCTGAGCCTCGATCGCATCTAGATTGAGAGGAATATTTCGTGCTGCCAACTCACTCCGCAACTGATCGAGTGGGTTATTTGCGGCGTTGAGAGACTCTAGTAGCAAGGTGGCTAATTGTTGAACTTGGTTGGTCAGCGTCAGCCCGATCGCAATGACTAAAACAATAATTGTGATCAGGCTCAATGTGATGACAAGACCAAGTGCAAGGCTTCGTCCAACAAATCGCTCTAAATAGCGCATCGGATAATTAAGCAGCAGTGCCAGAACTGCTGAAAACGTAAACACAAAGATTACGTACTCAAAATATTGAAACAGCGCAACAAATGCCCAACCTGACGCAAAGAACAGCAGGAAGCGAACTAATGCATTGGTGCTGATTTGGCTCCAAAGCGGTTGATGTTTGGATTGCTCTGGCACTTCATCCATAATGACTGTCGCTAATTAAAAACTAGCTGCCCCACACCCGATCGAGAACCATAGTCGGCGTGATATCTGCTATTGCGCCCGTTGGAGATTTGATACTTGAAACCCGCTCACTCTTAGGCAGCAGTTTATCAGGATCAGTTGCTCCAAACAACGCCAGCGTGAACGTTTGAGCCGCGATCGCTAAATGCATTGGGCCGCTATCGGTACATAGCATCAAACTGGCTCCAGCAATCATTGCTACCAGTTGCCCAATATTATCTGGAGCCGTTACTTTCACCGTGGGATAGGCTTTTACTAACTCCACCACAAATTCTTCGTCTTCGGGTCCTTTGACAATGACGATCGTTAAGTCAGGCTGACGTTGCTGAAAATCTTGTACTATCTTTTGCCAACTGGTGACAGGATAGATTTTATCAATTCCTTTGAGGCGAGATAGCTCACTGGCACCCCCGTGTATTAGCACATAGCCGCCACCTTGAATGCCTAAGCGCTTGCGTTCTGCATCCGCCCACTCTAGATCTTTAGTCGGAACGCTGACCGCGAGTTCGGGCGTCGGGGTGACGATATCTAAGCCCTTGAGTAAGTCATGATACATATCCGCCGCATACTGCTCTTGGTGCAGACGAACTGTGCGGGTGAGCAGAGCCTCCGAAGCGGAGTTGCCTGCATAGCCGATGCGAGTTTTAATTCCGGCAAGCCACAGCAGAAACCCAATGCCCCATCGTTGACCGAGAGAAAGAGCAATATCGTATTCGCGATCGCGAATCACTCCCAGTAAGTTTCCCCAGTCAGCCAAGCTGTTGCTGCCCTTAAAGTCAAATAGAATCGTCTCGTTTACTGTTTTTGAGACGCGGTAAGCTCCCTTCGCTCTCGGTTCTACCACAACATCGATTTGAGCGTCTGGATAGTGCCGCTTCAAATCATCCAACGTGGGAAAAAAAAGGATCTGATCGCCAATTCCACCCGGTACAAGAGCAAGAATTCTCATAACTATTTTATTTACGCTTCTTTACGCTTACCCGCTCCTTATTGTAGGAGAAGAATTACCGCGCCAACTCACCAAAAGGTGAATGATTCCGTTTATGTTGGATTGAGTCGCGATCAGCGGCTAGTGTTTGGAGCTATTGTCTAGAGCAGGTGAGGAAAAACCGTGTACTTATTGATTCCCGCAGCCGGATCAGGGCGTCGGATGGGCAGCCATCGTAATAAACTCCTGCTCGATTTGCTTGGAAAACCGTTGATTGCCTGGACTCTTTTAGCCGCAGAAGCTTCCCAAAGGGTGGATTGGATCGGCATTATTGGGCAACCAGAGGATCGGGACGAATTTAGAGCGATCGCAACTTTGCTCCATCTGTCGAAACCCGTTCAGTTTATTCAAGGGGGAACCACGCGGCAGGAATCAGTCTATAACGGTTTACAAGGCTTACCCAGTCACGCAGAACACGTTTTAATCCACGATGGGGCACGATGTTTAGCAACGCCTGACTTATTTGATCGCTGTTCTGAGGCGCTTCTGACCTGTGACGGTCTGATTGCCGCGATTCCTGTAAAGGACACAATCAAGGTTGTCGATTCTACAGGCGCGATCGCGCATACGCCAGATCGCTCACAGCTTTGGGCAGCCCAAACGCCGCAAGGATTTTCTGTGCCATTGTTGATAGAGTGCCACGAGAAAGGAAAGCAGAACGGCTGGGAAGTGACAGACGATGCAGCCCTATTTGAGCAGTGCGGACTGGCGGTACAAATTGTCGAAGGCGAGGAAACGAATTTGAAAGTGACGACTCCGGTTGATCTGGCGATCGCAGCGTTTATCGTGCGGCAGCGACAGCCCTAAAGCGTTGTTTAGCTTCTACATTCATTGCTAATATCTGAGCGTATTGCTCCATGTCGTGGTCGGTGATGCAATCGAGTTCGGGTCTGAGAAAGTCTTCGATCCCGCCCTGAACTTCTTCAAGAAACTTTTCTCAGTAGCGATGATCGGTGCGAAGCTGTCCGGTTGCATCAAAGTAGATTAATTTTCCGACGTGGTGAGGCAGGGCTGTTTCATTGTCAGCGTAGAAAAGCTAGACTCAGCGGTGTCGTGACTCGGCTTCAACTGCCATGAGCTTGATTGATCATCTGCAACACATCCCGGAGTTTCGTGCCACCCGTGGAATGACATGAGCTATGGCTGGTTTTGCTGCCCATTATCTTGGGTGCAATGCTGGGGTATT
>NZ_JCACKG010000212.1:0-3073 GCF_059505265.1 Myxacorys chilensis
GATTCGCCTGATGCTCAAACGTCTAGCGTAGTTCTCTACTTCTCAGACATCCTCTAAAGCCCAAGCGGGAGTTTTGCTATTGCTGGGGTTCTTGGGAGGCATTGGGGAGAGAGGAGGAGGAACGTTTTTAAGGTATCAAATTTTGCTGAACGTGGAGAGAAAGAGTTGTCGACCGACTCAATCTAGCTAAACATCAATCACAGAAGTGATATGAGTGATATGCGTCTGGAATCATCTCTCCAATTCCCTCAGCCGTTTCCCAAGTTTGGCTCGTTCTGCCTCTGCTTGTTCGATCTCTTTTTCTAACTGAAACGCGATCGCACTTCCCGCTTGTATTGCCCAATCTCTTCGCAATCGTTGCAGTTTCTCACTCAGCAAGTCATACATTTGCTGGAGACTGTCAATCTCTTGCTGAATGTGGCGTTGCTGTGAGGGTGATCGATCAGCACCTGAATTTGCATTAGAAAGAGCCTGGCTCAACGCTTCGCCTTGGTTCAGGCTGTCGAGCAGATTTTGCAGTGAACTTGCAACTTCCCCTTGCACAATCACGTTTCGGTCTCCCGTAATCACCACTGCATTTGCGGCATTCCCACCGATCGAAACAGAACGACTTCCAGTTGCTAAGGTAATGTGTCCAGTCTTAATGGCAGACGCGATCGCTTGCAGATCGTCTTGATTTTGATTGCCAGATAACATTCGCTTAATGGCTGCCTGAAGATTGAGCGAAGTTTGACTGCTGGCTTGCGCTTGGTTTAACTGGCGCATCTGCTCGATTGCTTGACGAATGCCTTGAGCGACATTTAGAAACGCTTCGTCTTGATTTGTCCAGCTTGTAATGGGCTTTGCATCTTTGGGGAGCGATTGTAGCTTTCCAAATGATGCGCCTTTCCAATCGACAGGGCGCAAAATCACTGGAATCACGCGGGCTGTTCTGCTCTGATGCCGCTCCATTGCACGAGTCAATTCGATGTCATAGCAGTAGTCAGAAGCCATAAAATCTGGGCTAATGAGCAGCAAGATGATTTGAGCCGAATTGAGATGTTCATCGATTTGTCCTTCCCATTCTGTGCCTGCGGTAATTTGTCGATCGTGCCATGCCCGGATCACGCCCTGACGCTTGAGAATACTGAGATGTTTGATTAACTCTTTCATCAAGTCTTCATCACGATGCGAGTAAGAGAAGAAAACTTCGGTCGTGCTTGGAGGCGTTTGAGATGAATAATCAGACATTAGCATTCCAGTCACTTTAGGATTTGAGAGAGTTGGGCTTGTTGCAGATTCAACGAAGGTAATCAGTTCTCCGCAACGCTTACCACTTCTATATTCTCTTACTCAATCGATCTGATACTGAATCGTACAGCTAACAAATAATACTGTATCAAAATGAACCTGAAGGCTAGATCGCAAGGCTCTGAAAATTCTCGAAAACTTTTCTACAGGCAGGAACTCAACAGAAATACGAAATAGAGCTATGAGTATGAATTTTCGGTTAATTCTACCCATCCTAGGCAATAGAAAATACTTAGCACGACAAAATGAAGGGATTTGTGCTGTTTCGTAATAATACTGTACTGTCTCGGGAAACAGGTAAAATTGTTTGCTTAAGATCTCGCCAGTACCTTGTTGAAGACGTTGTTTCTTCTCAGGGTACAGGAGATACCCAGGTTACGCTGTCCTGTCTAGAGGATGATGCTCAAGGGCAATCCTTAGAAGTGTTCTGGGAACGAGAATTAAATGCCCAGATTCTGGGGAATGCTTCATGGGAACTGGTGGCAAAGCGCGGGTTTGACAATCCTCGGCAGTTCTCGGCCGCGACTTATCCCAGTGCTCCAGCAGCAATTCCAAACCCTCCTCATAAAGCTTGGAGCGTTTCGAGTAAAATTTTCCTGCCCGGTAAAATACAGCACAGGTCAGACTTAGCAAAATCGGTGTGATTGCCAACTCTCGAATCGATTTGTTTTCCTCTCGAAATAGCTGGTCCAGAAACTCTTGGGATTTTGCTAACCCTGCAACTTCATCCTCCACCACCGTCTTGAACTAGTGTTCAGCAAACAATTGCACTTGAGCTTCATCAAAATCTGCTACTTCCACAAAACTAAACCGCAGAGACTTCCAATCCATTTCTCCTGTAAGGCTCTGTGTTCGGCAGGTTACAACTGTCTGCACCTGTGGATAGGTACGAGCAAACACTTTGACTTGCTTGGCAATAGTTTTGCTATCTTCTCCTGTTACCTCATCCAACCCATCCAGCAACACCAGCAATTGTCTCTGCCTCAGCACTAATTGTGTTTCGGCGGTTGATAGTTGCCAGCATCGCTCCAGATACCTTTCTAGGGAATAGGAGAGCGATCGTCCATCCTCTACAAACTCTCGCAGCTTAATCAATGTCGGAATTCTGTGAGCTTGCAAATTCCCCGCACTACACTTTGTCACCACTCGCTGCAAATAGGTCGTTTTGCCTGAACCTGGTTTACCCACCACCATCAGGTTCGTATTCTTTCCCAGCACCTCCAACCCCGACACTCGTTGACGCTCTTTGCCTAGACTAATCCGATCCAAACTTCGATAGCTGGAATACCCCTGCATTCCGGTTGTGAAGTCCTGCCACAAGTCATCCAGTTCCGCTCGATGGCTGCTGCTCAACTCTTCCAGAATATTCACATCCACAAACAACTCACCCAGTGGTATGCAATGATCCACAATCCAAAGTGGCATCGTTCCATGTAAGAGCTGGATGTCATCGTGCAGGCGTGCTCGTACCTGTTTCACCAACTCATCAACTGAAGCGATTACTTTTGGTGGATGCGGGCTAAACCGTTCCAGAATTGCCTGAAGAGATTCAGCGACCTCGTCTTGGACAATTATATTGTTGCTACCCGTGACGAGAATAGCATTGGCGGCATTCCCACTGACTCCGATCTCCCCATCCCCAGTTACCAATGTTAGTCGTCCAGCTTGGAGTGCAGCCGCGATCGCTTGGATATCCGCTTCATTGCGGCTACCACATACAACACGTTGGGTAGTGCCATTTAGGGAAGGATGTAGAAAAAAGAGCGAGAGAGAATAGAGAAGT
>NZ_JCACKG010000213.1:0-68345 GCF_059505265.1 Myxacorys chilensis
CGAATCGCCTTTGGACTAGTCATTTAGACCCAAACAACATGTCTGAGACATTACCTAGCTCAATGTTCCTCGTGTCACACCCAGTTGATTCTGCAAATTCAATTCTCGCCACAACTGCGCTCCGGTAATTTCGCCCCGCATCAATTGACGATAGCGATCAATCGTCTGTATCACCTCGCGCGGAGACTCGTTGACAAACTCAACGCGGAAGTACCTTACTCCCAATTGAACTAAATGCTGCATGTATTCTGCCCCCGTCTGAGCCTTGCCGTTAAAGACCGTATTTCGACAACCCGAATCGGCATGTAGAACATGTTCCGTCCCGGTGCGATCGCGCAAGGTGACGTCATGGTTCTCACAGGGGCGACCGCAGTTTTTATAGTCCGTCCCATCAGACAAGAAGGCGCAGAACACGCAATGCTCCATGTGAAACATTGGCATATGCTGATGAATCGTGATCTCAAATGTATGAGGTGATGTACTCGTTAGTAGATCCGTTAACTGCTCCATGTTCAGATCATAGGACGCTGTTAATCGCTCTAGCGCAAACGTTTGCTTCAAATAATCTGCCGTTAAGTGATTCGCCACATTGAATGAAAAGTCTCCAATACAGCGATCGCCTCTAAAGAACTTTAGCTGATCATAATTTCGGATCAAATAACCATCTGCATCAGATTGACGCACCTGCTGCAAAATCCAATTCTCGCCTGGTTTGGTGATTCTAGGTGGTGCCACCCAGACAGATGAGGAAGATTGGCGAACCAGTTCAACAGCTTGACCGTAGGCACGAGGATCTTCAAATTCGCAATACAGGGTTTTAATTCCTGATTGAAGCGCTGCTTTCAATTGTTGAAAATTACGAACTAAAACGATTAGCTCTGGAGACTGATCCACGATTGCGGAATCTGAATGCACAACCAAATTTTCGAGTACCAAATTTTGGAGTGTTGCTTTTTCGTTAAGCTGCCAGCGTTTTGGCTGCGATCTCAGGATGTCCAATCGCTCAACCATCTCTCGTCGCACCCGATTTAGTTCACTAATCGGTAGCATCACGCCATCCCCAAGCCGATTAGTCAACCTATCTAACCGAAACGGAGTATTACCCAACCGCCCGAACTGGTCTTGCAATCGTTCGGTTGTGAGTGGCTGTGTGTGAGCCTCGGTGAGGAGAATGGACGATTCAACTTGAGCAATATGCCCCTGTTCATCGCGGGCGATCGCAACCAATGGCTGTCCGCTTTCGCCATGAATTTCAACTGAAATTGGGCGTTGAAACTTGGGAGCATCGCCTGCAAAACTTTGGCGCAACTGTCGATCAAGTTCTGGATCGCTCGTTTTCCAGACGCGATCGCCGACTTCAATTCGACGCCAGTTTAGATCGCGTTTGCCAAAGGTAAGAATCGAGTCTTGTCCGCGCTGATCGACCGTGTAGACCCGTCCGCCTTCTTCTTTGGCTTCGGGGTGTCCACTATCAAACACAACGCCGTCTCCAGCTTTGAGCGGAGCTTGCAGTCGAATCGCGAGTTGCTCGTTGCGAATAGACTTCACTTCGCCCAAATAAACGCCCCGCTTTTTGCCAAATTGGGCATGAACCAGCGCTTGATTGTTGATGCCTTCAAACCATCCGGTGTGGAGTCCCCGCGAGAATGCCATTTCTAACTTGTAGCGATCGCCCGAAGCGGAACCGTCACGTCCTACATTATTCGACGTTGCATTCACAACTCGATCGATCGCCTCCCGGTAAACTCGCGTCACATTCGCCACATACTCCGGGCTTTTCAGCCGTCCTTCAATCTTGAGAGAGGCGACGCCCGACTGGATTAGCTCCGGCAATACCGAAAGTCCTGCCAAATCTTGAGGACTGAGTAAATATCGACGATTTGCGCCTTGATCTGGATCGCTCAAATCCACTACTCTGCCGTCTACCACCAGATCGTAAGGCATTCGACAGGCTTGAGCGCATTCTCCTCGATTGGCTGAGCGCCCGCCCAACGCTTCACTCGTCAAACACTGTCCAGAGTAGGCAACGCAGAGCGCTCCATGCACAAACACCTCTAACGGAAGTGCCGCATTGTCCTTCGGAGCTTCGCTTTGCGAATCATAGATCTGCTGCTGAATTTTATTAATTTCTTGGATCGAACACTCTCGCGCCAGTACAACTAACTGGCAGCCCAACGACTTTGCAAACTCCACTCCAGCGGCGCTTGTAACGGTCATTTGAGTCGAAGCATGAATCGGAAAATCAGGGGATAAATGTCGAATTAAACGACAAATGCCAATATCTTGCACAATCACTGCGTCAACACCAGCCGCAATGATTGTCCGAAGATAGTGTTCTGCTTCTGTGAGTTCTTTGGGAAACACTAACGTATTCAGCGTAACGTAACCTTTCACGCCGCGACGATGCAAGAACGTCATCAGTTCGGGCAAATCAGCTTCGGTAAAGTTTTGTGCTCGCATTCGAGCATTGAAGCGCTCTAACCCAAAATAAATCGCATCTGCACCATTTTCGACAGCGGCTTTGGCGCAGTCCCAATGTCCCGCGGGAGCCAGCAATTCGGGTCGAGTAGTCACGGTGGCATTCATGAAATCGGTTAACAGAAGGGCACTAGCGATCGTAGCAATTTAACTGACAAATTAGAGAACCGGAGACAGCAATCGGGCAACTCTTGCTGTAAATCGGAGCCACAACGGTTCTTTTTCCTCCGAACTCTCGACGAGGCGACACTCTTTTAGATCAGCTAGGAGCATCTGTTCAACCGCTTGAATAAACGGTAGCGATGTGACAAACATCGAGGCTTCAAAGTTGAGAAAAAACGAGCGGTTGTCTAAATTGACCGTGCCCACCGACGCGATCGCATGGTCAATTAACATCACTTTCTGATGCAAAAATCCTGGTTCATAGCGATAGAATTTAACGCCTGCCATTTGCATTTCTTTGTAGTAGGAAAACGCGCAGTAGTAAACCCAAAAGTGATCCGGGCGATCGGGCAGCAGAATGCGGACGTCAACCCCGCGAATCGCCGCTAATTTCAATGCTGTGAGAAACGAATCATCGGGCACAAAGTAAGGACTTGCTATCCATAGCCGTTCGGTCGCTTGGTTGATGGCATTCACAAAAAACAAAATACAATTGGGCAAGCGATCGGCAGGCCCAGTCGGTAGGACAAATGCTGTTTGATCGGCTTCTAGACTGGGTTGCACATCCCAATTCACATCTAAAACTTCTCGGGTTGCCCAATACCAATCGCCTAAAAAACTGCCCTGCAAACACTGCACAGATGCACCCCGGACTCTTAAATGGGTGTCCCGCCACGGGCTGAGCCGTGGCTTATAGCCCATGTATTCATCTGCAATATTGAGACCCCCCACAAACGCGATCGCGCCATCGACAATCAAAATCTTGCGGTGATTGCGAAAGTTCACCTGCCAACGATTCCACTTGCCTTTCGTACTCTTAAACACTCTCATCTGAACGCCACTGCGCTCTAGCGATCGCCGATACATGTGTGACAACCTTCGAGTGCCAATGCCATCATAAAGCAGATGAATTTTGACGCCCTGCTGCGCTTTCTCAATTAACGCTCGACGAAACTCATTTCCGACGCGATCATCACCCAGCGTATAAGTTTGCAGCAATATATAATCTGTTGCTGCTTCGATTGCCGCTAGCATTGCTGTAAATGTAGCTTCACCATTAATCAGCAGCTCAACGTGATTACCAGAGGTAAATGGAATGGCGGCAAGGCGATCGGCGAGTTCTTCTAAAGGCGCAAGCTGTTCTGGTAGCGGAGTGATCTGACTCCGCAGTTCTTGGTATGCCTGACGCACTAAGTCTTGATGTTCACCAAACGCACCCCGCAATGCTTCTGCATACCCTTGAAACTGATTTCTACCGAACACCCAGTAGAGAGGAATCGTAACCCAGGGAAAGGTGACGAGTGAAATACTCCAAGCAACTGCCCCCCGCGACGATCGCACATTCATCACCGCATGGGCAGCACTCGCAACGCCCCCCACTTGCACCAACAAAACCAGGATGCTCAGCACGGATACTTTATCCACATTTAGCCCAAAAACTCAACAATCATAGGTTTATGATCCGATGAAACCACATGATTGAGAACTTTTGCTCCCACAAAATTTTGACTAAATCCTCGATAGAAAATGTGATCGAGTGGCGGTGACAGTAAAAAACGTTTGATGTTTTGGGCATCCTCTGGAGGAAATTTGGCCCGCGTTAGTCCGAGTCTCCGCGCCATCGCTGCCAACATGACCCACCGCGATCGATTCCAGGTATTAAAGTCTCCAGAAAAGATTACTGCCCCAGAATGAGCCGAGATCGCGCATTCTAGCTCGTGCAACTGTGCCTTAAATTTGGTCAACTCGACAAAGTTAATCAAATGAGAATTAACGGTAAGCAACGTTCTATCAGTGTTAGGTAGCGGATATTCAACCACAAGCGACACTTTTGGCGTTTGAGTCACGGGTTCGTAATGCTCGGTGATGACTGCCTTGCGAGTTAGAGAAGAGGCTCTCGCCGCCGTTAACACCCCTGCATAACTGTTGTGATAAGTATCAATAAAGTTGGGCGCAAAGCTCCATCCCATCTCGGTCAATTCGCTCAAATACTTGGCTTCGGCACAAAGCCGCACTTCTTGTAAAAAAATCAGATTCGGGGTGTAGCGTTCTAGAATCTTTGCGAAATCGCTGAGCCAAGCGTTATCTCCATTGTTCTTGGCAATGTTCCAATTGAGAACTCGAATCGATCTGCCGCAGAGGGGCAACGGATCATGATGAACGCGATGAATAATCGTTTCATCTGTCCGAACAAATCGATAAGATGGCAGGAAGGTCTTTAGCATTGATTGCGATTGATTTTGCTAAGCTTCGAGGATTGTGCGATTCCTTCGGAAGCTTGCGGAGCAATCGCATGAATTCTGTCTATCTGATAGTAATAGATTGACGGGACATTCGCATTGAGCAACCTGTTCTTAGAAGGCCGCTACTGTTTAATCAGAGTTGTTTAATTAGAGTTGTTTAATCAGAGTTGCTTAATCAAAGCGTTTAATTAAAGTCACGATCGCATCCACCAACGTTCGTGCGTCAAACGGTTTGGACAGGTAGAGCTGAAATCCGGCAAACTCTGGGTCTTCTCGCACCGTTTCTAGATCTTCTCCTGTGAGCGCGATCGCAGGCGTTTGTCGTTGTCGCATTGAGTCTTGATGCCGCAAATACTGAAGCACAGCAGCACCCGTTCCATCAGGCAGACGAATATTACTGAGTAAAATATCAGGCTGAAACCCACCCTCTAACAGTTGGATTCCTTCTTTAACCGAGCCAGCATCAACTACGGCGGCTCCCTGATACTCTAGTAGAAGTGTTAGTGCTGTCCGGGTGACGGCTTCATCCTCAACCACGAGGACTCGAAAAGGGGTTAGTTCTGGGGGCGGGCTGGACAAAATTGATGCAGTGGAACCACGCTAAACAATTTAATCTTCAATTGTATTAAAATAGCATTTCTTCAGATTGATTGCATCCGATATCGACCTGAAGCCTCTTTTCAGGTATACCAGCCAATTTTCTATGATCAAAAAGCTCTAGTCTAAAATGGGTAAGAATTGACAAGCTTAGATCAAGGCTATGGCAAGCGTTCGACTAGACGGCATCTCACGACGGTTCAGCAAATTTGCAGCAGTCGATAATATTTCGTTCACCGTTCCAGAAGGACAATTTTGGGTGTTGGTCGGCCCGTCTGGGTGCGGCAAATCGACCATTTTGAGAACGATCGCGGGGCTAGAGACCGCAACCTCTGGGAATCTCTACATCGGCGAAACGCTGGTGGATAATGTGCCTGCGCGTCAACGTGATGTCGCTATGGTGTTTCAAAACTACGCGCTATATCCCCACATGACGGTGGCAGAAAATATTGCCTTTGGCTTAAAGATGCGGCAAGCAGATGCGAAAACGATTGGAGAGCGGGTCGAAACCGTCGCGCACATTCTTGATATTGCTCATCTGCTCGATCGCAAGCCGCGACAGCTTTCGGGCGGACAACAGCAGCGAGTCGCCTTGGGACGCGCGATCGCACGACAACCGCAGGTTTTTCTACTCGATGAACCGCTTTCTAATTTAGATGCTCAACTGCGAGACGATACACGGGCTGAATTAAAGCAACTGCATCAACGTGTAGGAATTACGACAATCTATGTCACTCACGATCAGGTCGAAGCAATGACGTTGGCAGATCAAATTGTCGTTCTCGATCGCGGGGCGATTCAGCAAATTGGTGAGCCGCAAACGATTTACGATCGTCCCGTCAATCGCATGGTCGCGACGTTTCTAGGGAACCCGCCGATGAATGTTCTGCCCGTCACCTTCACCGGAACAGGGTTTCAGATCGGGGAACAAAGCATTCCACTCCCGCCCAAATGGAAGCCTCAGTATACGCTTGGAGCAAGGTTTGACTTGGGCATTCGACCTGAATATGTGCAGGTGAGCCGCGAGTCGGGGCAATTCCGAGCAGAAGTGAGCGTTGTCGAACCGTTGGGACGAGAAGTCTTAGTGCGGGTTGTGCTGCCGAATGAGAACCGCGGATTGCAACCGAGTTTGAATGTGCAGATTCGCCCGGATTTAAACTTGCGATCGCGGGAGCAAATCTTCGTCAGTCTAGATTTAAATCAGATTTTTCTGTTTGATCCTGCCACTGGAACGCGGATCTATCCAATTTTATGATGAATTTTGTGATGAATCGACTTCACGCATACAACGCTCGAATCCATTCCCATTCCTGCTGCAAGCCTTCAGATAACTTGACTTGCGGTTGGTAGCGGAGAATTCTTTGCGCTTTCGACACATCTGCCGACGTGTGACGGGCATCCCCGATCGCCGTCTCGATATGGTTTCGTTGAATAGGTCGATCTGCGATCGCAGCCATCGTATCAATCACTTCAGTTAGCGCTACGCGGCTTCCCCCACCGATATTGAAGATTTCTCCTACCGCTTCAGGAACGGTGGCGGCGGCGAGATTAGCTGCGATCGCATCGCTAACATAGGTAAAATCTCGCGTTTGCTGCCCGTCCCCGTAGATGTCGATCGGCTGATTGTCTAGAGCAGCTTTGAAGAATTTGTGAAATCCCATATCGGGGCGTTGGCGCGGCCCATACACGGTGAAATAGCGCAACGCACAGATCGGAACCCTAAAATTTTGGTGATACAGTCCGCAGAGTTGTTCTGCCGCTAACTTTGTAATTCCATAAGGCGAAACTGGACGAGGACAAAGCGTTTCCGACGTTGGCATCGCCTCAGCATTACCATAAATAGACGAACTCGACGCAAATACGAACCGCTGAAGCCGCTTCGATTCTTTCGCCGCTTCTAATAGAATTTGCGTCACATTCACATTCTGCTCGGTATAAGTGCGAAACCCTGTGCCCCAACTTGATCGCACGCCTGCTTGTGCCGCCTGGTGGTAGAGAACATCCACGTCTGCCAGCAGCGCTGTCCAATCCAAAGTTTGAATATCAGCCTCGATTAATTTGAAGTTAGGATGCTGAGCAACGTGAGCAATATTCTTCCGCTTCAGTGCTGGATCATAATACTCATTAAACTGATCGACGCCGATCACCTGCTCGCCTTGGCTCAAAAGAGCATTAACGAGATGAGACCCAATAAACCCCGCAGCACCAGTCACAACGCTTGTCGGCATACAAATAAGAACAGACTCCAACGATCTGACGATCTTACCTGATTGCGGTTCCTTAGGAGATGCGCTTCTCTCGTTCTTAAACAGTCAAGACTGCAAACTACTAACTCAAACTGCTTTTGAGCCGACGAAACTTGTGCTGCAAGTTGCCATTTTTTCGCTTAATAAATGATGCAATTGAGCTTGCGATCGCGCCGAAATTAGTGGCAGAAATCTTATCTGTTTCTGGCAAAAACGACACGGGTTTCTGAGTCGGATCACTGAGATATCGATAATGCAAAAACAAATCTCGATAAGGAATTTCTACAGCAATGCCTTGACACAAACGATTAAATTTAGATGACGCAACACTCATGTAATGAATGTAAGTTAATCGACGCCCTTTGTCATACAAAACATGCTCAATCTCATCGAACTTAGACGACCAATGAGAACCAGTTGCCTCGCCTCGAACTGCAAAGTTATAGTACGAAATTTCGCTCCGCAAAACCATGTAATTTAGAAGCGATTGATCAGGACCCCAAAGCGCCATTAGATCAGCTTCTCCTGCACGAAGATGATGTAGCAATTGCTCTAGAATGTCAGCAGTAAATACACCTTTTTTAGAAGCAAACCAGCCCGCACAGAAGATATGATTAAGCTTATTGAGAGTAAAAACCTTGGATAAATCTTCTTCAGATGCGTCAAAAATGTACTTCACATCTGAGCAGTACTGATAATCATTTGTGACCCAACTGTGCCGCTCTAACTGTTGGAAAATAGGCTCAACTGATCCCATTGCTAGGGTATCAGCATCAAAATAAATGAATTGATCAAACGGACCGTCGAAACAGCACAATTTGCGGTGCATGGCGAGACGATAAGTTTCGGGAAGCCCACGATCGCGCCATTCTTTCTGCGCGCGATCGTGGGCTTCCCAGGCTTGCGTCGCAAATGCTTCCCAACGCTCAATCGAGTCTTGATCCTCAAACAATGTGACCTGAGGACGACGAATAACTTCAGCTTTTACTTGGTCTAAACGATCGTCATAAGGAATGATGCACACAGGCATATCTTGACCAATATTTACCTCAATACTGTTCAGCAACGCCACAAGCTGATGATAAACATAGTCGTTTGCCAGAATGTAAATACCATTCATTACCTTGCACTCACAAAAGGAACTAAACGAGATACTTTACGCCAAAAATTATTAGGTTCATGCATATAACGGTAGTGCTGCCATACTTCCCAGTAAGGTGCGCTAGGATGCATGGCGATGCCTGCCCAATGAATGTATTGCAGCGGCTGGTCTTTGTCGTACAGGACAGAGTTTCGATTCTCAAAGTGTTTAGAACCAGCCCAACTACCAGGTATTTTGTCTGATGCTTTAACCAAATTTTCTCGTTTATGAAAACACTTGAGAATAAGGTAATTTAGAACAGGTTGATCCGTAACGCCTTGAGTAAAATCGAAATATTCTCGATGCTGAGAGCATTCTCGCAACACATTGTACAATTTCTCCTCAGTAATTACGCCTTTTTTCGATCCCCAAAAACCACTATTAAATACATCTTGTAGTTGTTCGTCAGTAAAAATGTTTTGCTCACGAACAACTGGTGAAAATATGTTTCGCAATCCTTCACTAGAGAAGTGATAGTCGCTGCAAAAAAAATCTATTTCAGAAAGCCGATTTAATCGATCTGCGATTTTCTCAAAAACAACAATATCTGTATCAATGTAGAGAAACTCATCTAACACACCAAACCAAACGGCTAACTTTCTCATTTTGTTAGGCAAGGCTAGAAAGTCGCGATCGAAGATTTCACCCACGTTACGAGTGAGCCGTTCCAGCAACTCTAAGTCAGGAAAAAGCTGAACGTTGTGTAATTGATTTAGCGTTGTGAGAACCGTTTGATAGTCATCGTTAAACGGAATCAGGTAGACCGGAACCTCACGATCGCAGCGGCGAATACTGTTGAGCAATGCGATCGCATTATCAATAACTTTATCGTTTGCGACGATATAAATTCCTTTCATTGTTAGTAAGCTAACCTCAATTTTTTTAGAACTCGTTTAACGAAACTGGGAGAAAGTGTTTTAGGCTCAGAAGGCGGCGGATCGAGAAACACAGGACGCTTCTGAGGCTCATGTAAAAAGCGGTAGTGCAGGAATAAGTTGCGGTAGGGAAACATGACATTCTCGCCTGCGCAAACTTGCTCCATCAATTGCGGCTTGACGCCGATGTAATGCAGATAGGTCAGCCGAGTACCGCGATCGTAAAGAATATGGTTTCGTTCTTCAAAATGCTTTGAGGTGACAGAACATCCAGTCGATTTGTCAGACGGCAAATAGGACCCTAAATTACAGCTTTTCAGCCCAGAGCGCATCACCATGTAATTCAGCACAGGCTGCTCTCCGGCTCCCCCATACAAAATCTCTTTATCGCCCGCTTGCAATTGCGCAATCAAAGTTTCGCGTTGTTGCTCTCCAAACAGTCCCCGCTTGGCGGCAAAAAATCCAGAACAAAAGATTTCGCTGCGAATCCGTTCGTCAGAAAAGACGTCATAGAGCTTCGGGGAATTGACATTATAAATCTTGCTCGGATCGAGAAATTGGTAATCGTAAACGACCCAATCGAATTTATCTAACATGCCAAACACGCGATCGAGCGGACTCATCGCCAGCGTATCTGCATCCATATAGACGAAGTTATCAAACGGGCCATCAAACGCGCAGAACCGCCGATGCGCTCCATATAACCGGAGTTTGTGATTTAACCGCTCTGGGGCAATGCGTTGCATAAACGTGTCCCAACGCCGGATCGAGTCTTGATCGTCGTAGATCGTAACGTTTGGGCGATTGCGAATTTCTGCCCGGATGCGATCGCACTGATCATCAAAGGGATAAATGCAAATTGGCAGCGTTTGACCCATCACCACCTCAATGCTGTTGAGCAAGGCGATGAGTTGGTCATACACACGATCGTTTGCGAGGGTACAAATTCCGTTCATAGTGGTTTATCGAGAGAGCGTCTTTCAATCGAAGCGAGCAACATATTCGGAGAGCCAATTGACTAGATTCAATTTGTGCAGAATGACTTGACGTGCTTCTGCGATCGCGGCTTTCGCCTCGTGCCAAGCGTCCCGTGTTGCCGTCACCTCCTGGATATACTTCAAGCCTTTTTCATCCAAGCTCGGTAACCGTAGAAAACTTCCTGGAGGCAACAGCTTGTCTGCCGCAGAGCCGCCATAGTAGATCGGCAAACACCAGGACAGCAAAGCATCCCAAAGTTTTTCAGTGACATACCAATCGTTCTCAGCGTAGTTCTCAATGGACAAGTTGTAATAGTACGGAGCCAGGCCGTACCACTTGCCGTTCATCCGGCCTCTGTTGTGCGACCAAGGTGGGAGATCTCGCCCATAGAGATCGAAATCTACGGCATTGTCTTGCAGCAGTTTCAGAAACGCCAATCGCTTACGATGATTCTCCGTGCGGCTAATGCCAGAGGTGATCCAGCTACAGGTTTTGACTTTTTCGGGTGGGGGCATGTCGTTCAGTTCGCGAAACGAATTGCCCAAATACCAGATGGCAGGCATGTAGTCGGGGACAGGTGCAAAGTCATCGGGGCCTGAAACATGAGCGCAGTACTGGCTGGCGTTGGCGTAATTGGCTTTGGTAATGTCTACGATTTCAGGAAGCGGCGGTTCTCGAAGTAAGTAAATGGCGCGATCGTGGGGAACTCCGCGAAACCGTTCTCTAATATCGGGCAGTGGCGTAGGTTTACGCAGCATAGACCGCAACGATTTTTTCGGCTGAGACGGACGCGGAAAATCAAACTGATACAACAGTAGAAAATCGGGGTTTTCTGCCGATGCTTCGATTTGAATATTGTTCCACTGTCCAAACGGGTAGGGCGACTGCTGCCATAGCCAATCGATCGGGCTTGGGTTAAGACCGACGTAGCTGCTGACCATTCCAATCGTTTTCTTAGTCATAAGATGCGAAATTTCTGATGCGAGATTTCTGATACGAGATTTCTAAAGTCCGACGGGTTGTTCTTCGTGTGAGAATTGCAGGGAATAAAGCTGAGCGTAGAGACCGCCTTTTTTGAGAAGCTCAGTGTGAGTTCCGAGTTCGACGACTTGACCTTGATCGAGAACGGCAATCTGATCAGCGTTTTGCACCGTGGACAGACGGTGAGCGATGACGAGCGTGGTGCGATCGCGGCTCAGTTCATCAATTGCTTGCTGCACGACCCGTTCAGAAACGGTATCAAGTGCGCTGGTGGCTTCATCAAGAATCAGAATGTCTGGATCGCGCAGGAGAGCACGCGCGATCGCGAGGCGTTGCCGCTGTCCACCCGAGAGCATCACGCCGCGATCTCCAATCAGTGTCTCGAATCCTTGCGGTAAATTCACGATGAACTCGTAAGCGTTGGCACGTTTCGCCGCTTCGATAATCTGATCGTCTGTTACAGAGTCACACGCATACGCAATATTGTTGCGAACGGAGTCGTTAAACAAAAACGTATCTTGGCTAACGATGCCCATTGCTCGACGCAACGATTGGGGATCAAAGTCGCGCAAGTCGCGATCGTCGATCAAAATCCGTCCGTCGGTTAGGTCGTAAAATCGAGGCAACAAGTCTGCCATCGTCGATTTGCCCGCTCCGGAAGAACCAACTAATGCGAGAGTGGTTCCTTTGGGTAGCGATAGATTGACGCGATCTAGCACCTGACGATCATATCCTGGATACGAAAAGGATAAATTTTGAAATTGAATTTCGTTTTCTAGGGCAATAAAGGTGTGATTGCCTTTGCTCATAAACGGTTTATTGTCACGTCGCAGAAATTCGTTTACAACGGCAACGCTAGGAGCCATCGTTGCAAACGCACCACGAGCGCCGTTGAGTTGCCCAACAAAAGGCAACAGGCGAAACAAAATCAGCAAATACGTGAGTAGAACTGTTGAGAGTGATTCGAGTTCGGTGGCAAAGAAAACCCGACCGAGAACCACGATCGCTAGCACCGTCAAGATGCCTGCCATCTCATTAACGGGGCCAATTAGGGCCGCATTTGCCTGGGATTGAAAATCAGCTTGTTCTCGCGCATCAATCAACGTTTCGAGCTTGTGATATTCCTGCCGTTCGTTGCCCGTCGATTTTACCAATCGGATTCCTGACAGCATCTCCAGCACTGCTACCGAATAATCACGCGACTGATCCGAGAGTTTCTGCCCAAATTGCTTCGCTCGTTTGACAAAATAGTTATTTGCGATCGAAACAAATAGCAATAGTACAGTAGATGCTAGGGTCAGTTGCCAAGAGATCGCGAGTAGTAGCGCTACAAACACCAAGACCGTGATCACAGTCGTGATCATCTGAATTGCAATCCGAATCGCGGCAGCCGTTGAGCCGACTTCTCCACCTAAACGATTGATTAAGTCTCCAATTTTTGTTTTAGCGTAGAAGTCTAAATCTACGTCGAGTAAGAGTTTGAGACCATCTTTGCGAATCTCGTTGACTAGCGATCGCGATAAATGACTCGACGATAGAGTGCTGACATAGCTAGTAATATTTTTGAGCAAAATTGCCAAGAGCACAACGCCCATCATGGTGAGCAATCGGGTGTCTCCCGCTTGACCATCCACACTAGAGAAGGCTTTTTGCAACACTGGAGGAATCCCCTTGAGATTCACATCCTGTCCCAAAAACCCAAGAACGACGGGGACAATCAGCATCGTACTGACGCCATTAAACAAGGCTCCTGAAAAGCCCAGAACCACTGTTGCGACGATCCAACGGGGATATCGCAAGGCAAATTGAAGGAGGAGCTTGTTAGGCGACATGGAATGTTCTAGACAAACGACGATCAGGGCACATCAAGCGACGACAAAGAACTGTTTCTAGTTATCCCGCTTGCCTAGTGCAGGAAACACTTAGACAGGGTGATTTGCATCTTAGGCAGGGGTGTTCTGAATCAGGATACGCTGATACAGCAGTTTCATCTCATCGGCAACGGCATCAAACGTACGGATGGGTTTAATTCCTTGACGCAGGTTTCTACTACGTCTGGATGTGCGGCTAACTGTGCGATCGCGCCCTCCCAGCGTTTTTAGAAAGAGCGCGATCGCTAATGACAGCAACCACTAGCGCAGTTGAGACAGGAGATTTTCGACGATCGGAGCCATAGCATTCACGCTGTAGTGAGCTAAACAGCGTTCTCTGGCTTGAAGTCCCCGGTCTTGAGCTAGATCCCAATCTTGAAAAATCTCACTAATTCTTTCTGCAATGTGCTCTGGTGATCCGGGATTTACAAGAAATCCAGTGTTACCTAAGATCTCCGGGATATCCCCGACTCGGCTGGCAAGAATTGGCTTTGCCATCGCCATTCCTTCGGTGAGTTTGATTGGAAACTGAGCTTGGGCAGTTACCGTGTCCCGTTGGGGAACGACTACAACATGGGCGGCTGCTACAATTTCGGGCATTTGCCAAAAGGGAGCAGGTGGGAGTTTGATCACCCAGCGTCCCCACTTTTCGATCAGGTGGCGATCGTAGTCGTCATAAGGACTACCACCCACAATTACCAGCTTCAGATCAGGCTGGTCTAAACGATCGAGAGCAACCAAAACGTCTTCTAAACCCTTGTGAGGACGGGACGCACCCGGAAACATCAGCACCCGATAATCGGATAATCCGTATTTACGACGACTCTCCTCTGGATCGTGTTTTTGCGGATCAAACATACTCGTGTCCTTGCCATTAGGTAGATACACGCCGCCAAAGCGATTTTTTAGGAACTGCGTGTCAACTGTGATGGCATCCGCACGAGACACCAGTTTTTCCATCGCTTGAAGATAGAGAGGATGATCGAGCGATCGCAGCGCGCCATCCGATTTCAATACATCCCGCGCAAATTGCTTTAGTCCCGGACGATAGCGCCACTCGTCGCCGCCCATCCAGCTCATTTCCCAATCGTCAATGTCTAGAATGACGGGACATCGCATCTGAAGTTTTTTGAGCAACGCGACGCCAAAACTCGCGGGCTTAGGCTTTACGGCATACACCACGCCACCATCAATTCTGGAGAGCAGATGTCTAACCGAAGCAAACAAAGGTGGCTGATTTCCGGGTAAACACACAATTGGCAGATCTGGCGGCGGTTCTGGATAGATTTTTTCGCCAAACAAAAATCCCAAAATTTCGACGTCGTGATTGAGCGATCGCAGCACTTGCGCTAAAAGATAAGCGCGATCGACGCCACCTTTAGAAAAGTTGGGAGTCAAAATAGAAACTTTCATAACGAAACTTTCACAACAAAGAGTGCGCCAGAGTCCTGACTAAAAGTACCCTCAATCCTCTATCAGTTCTTCATAAAGCCCTACCATCTCCTCCGCGACTTCACGGACTGTCTTTACAGGTTGGATGCCTTGCTTGAGCGTCGCCACAACTTCTGGATGTTCTGCCAAATGCTCAATGGCGTTTGCCCAAGCTTGGGGATCTGTTGCTGGAATCAACCAGCCATCTTTGCCATGACTGACAAGTTCAGCGATGCCGCCCAAATCCGAACCAATGACTGGAGTTCCAACAGCATGAGCTTCTAGCACAACCAAAGGCCCCGTTTCTAGCCACTGTGAAGGAACGGCTAAAAGATCGAACTGAGCGATCGCACCCGGCACATCGGCACGACTTAACGGCTCTCGAATCTGAATTCTGGAATCTTGGGCTGCGATCGCAAGAATTCGGTCGCGGTTTGCCTGTCCATGCTCATCGGCGTGAGTGGCATGGATGATCAGTTCGACAGGTCGCGATCGCGGCACGTGCTGAAGCGCTTGAACGAGGATTTGAACGCCCTTTGTTTCTTGCCAACGACCGAGAAAGCCGATCTTAAGTGAGGCGTGGGAGACAGGGCGTGAAAGGTGAGATGTCGGAGAGACGCCGTGACGACTAAGGAGGAGTTTGGTTTCAGGAACGCCGTTGGCCACAAGGGCATCGTAGAGCCATTGACAGACAACAACGATTCGATCGGTGAGCTGGACAATTTCTCGCAGTTGATGAGCGCGATCGCGCACCTGAGCCGGAGTCCTCAGTGTCGTTCCCAATTGGCGGAATCGGACATCGCTAGATTGACGCAGGCGATCGTGACTTGCGGTGATCAGCGATCGCGGCAGTTGGCTTAACGGCTCGGCAATCCAGGGCGGAACGCGCTTTGAAACGCCTAAACAGTGACCACATCGAGTCACATTAATCTGCCCATCGCAGGCGGTTTGTCCGGCTTGCATCATTGTGCCGCGTACACAAACCACCTCTGGCATGTGAACGGTTAGGATCGTTTTCATGCCCAATTCACGCGCGAGACGAAGATGAGGAATGCCGCATCCACCTCGCAGTGGGCTTCCTTCAGAATCGCGCACCGTATGCTGGTGATAAATCTTGCTTTGACTCGCTTGCAGCCAGCCTTTAAAGGCGGCAAACGACGCATAGCGATACACCTCGATGCCATTGTGGTGATATGTCTGGTGGTGATCTGTCGGAGAGTAGGTCTGAGAAAGGGTCAGTGGAGAAGTTTTCTCAGGTTTAAGCGGCGTACCAATTACGCACTCAACGCCCAACAGCTTTAAATCTTGAGCTAATCCGTCTAGATAGACTTCCACGCCTCCTGACGAGTCAGGAAGATACCAAGCACTGGTTTGAATCAGCTTCATGGGCAAAAAAAATAGCGTGGAACAAAAACAGAATCCGTAGGCGTTAAATCAAATCCTGGTTATCCACCAATTTGATTCGACCACTTTGAATATCGTCAAAAATGCGATTAATCTGCCGCCGCTCTTCTTCGGTAATGCGTTGGCTGGCAAGTAACACGGATGCCAAGTGAAGATGTTCTTGACGGTTAAGGTATCCGACTTGCAAAATCCGCTCAATAATTCGTTTGGTGGGCAAATTGAATCGATTTTGGGATGCTTTTACCATAGAAGTTATCGGGGCTTCATTGCCGAGGGGACTGATCGCGCACCGCAGCAAGTCGCGAATCATAGCGGTATTCATATGGATACCATTAATTATGTTGACCTTCTTACTTTTGCGCCTTTCTAACGCTGCTAGGCAAAGGTACGGTAAGCAAATGGTCAAGAATTCATAAATTCTGACTTGACGCCTTCACGCCACTTAAGTATTGACAGGTTGAAGGTCAGAATAAACACGAAGAAAAAATTTCAGGTCATGCAAATCCACCGAATTTCAGTCCTTTCTAATAACTACGTTTTTCTGCTGCACAACCCTCAAACCCAAATCGCGGCGGTTGTCGATCCCGCAGAGGCAGAACCTGTGCTGCAAAAGCTAGGTGAATTAGGAGCAACCCTCGTCGCCATCTTTAATACTCACCATCACCGAGATCACGTAGGCGGAAACACGCAGCTCTTACGCCAGTTTCCCAATGCGATCGTTTATGGAGGTAGTCACGATCGCGGACGAATTCCGGGACAGCAGGTATTTTTACAGGCGGGCGATCGCGTCTCGTTGGGTGATCGTCAAGCCGAGGTGTTTTTTGTCCCAGGGCATACTCGCGCCCACATCGCCTACTACTTTCCGCCGACTGGCTCCCAGCCAGGGGAGCTATTTTGCGGAGACACTCTATTTTCTGCGGGATGTGGCAAATTGTCTGAGGGCACACCTGAGCAAATGATGCGATCGCTGAGTCAGCTTAGAGCCTTACCCGACACAACCCAAGTCTGGTGCGCCCACGAGTACACCTTGAGCAATTTGAAGTTTGCGATCGCCGTCGATCCAGAGAATCAGGATTTGCAAGCTCGCTTTTCTGAGGTTCAAACGATGCGTCGTCAGAATCAAGCCACGATTCCAACTGTACTCGGACTTGAAAAACGCACCAACCCGTTTTTGCGTTGGGACACCACCCCGATTCAACAGGCAATGCATCAACACGATCCGGTTACAACCTTCGCGGCTCTACGTCGGAAAAAAGACAACTTCTAAAAGCTATATCCGGCGCTAAAGTAGAAGGCTTCATCTTGAGCATTTTCACCGCGATCGCGCAGATCGGAGAATGGCAACGCGTAGTCTAGCCGAACCGTAAATTGCGGAAACGGTTCAAGAATAACGCCCAATCCGGCGCTGGCAAGAAAGGTTTGAGCGGGAAGAAGGTTAGGATTGCCAGAGCGGTTCCAGATCGAGCCAAAGTCTACAAACGGCGCGAATTGAAGAATCGGTGCGCCAATTTCGTTGCGTTGAATCACGATTCGATCTTCGAGCGAGACCCGAAATCCATTGTCGCCAGAGCGAGCATTTTGGCGATAGCCGCGCAAGGTTTGACCACCCCCAATCACAAACTGCTGAGAGGGCAATAGAGTGTTGGGCGTCAGTTGCAGATCGGCTTGAGCAATCAAGAGATGATTTGCGCCGAGTCGCTGCACCCGCTGAACTTGTCCGAGCCAACTAAAGAACCGCCCGTCGGGAATTGGGGCTGAATTTTTGGTGGTATTGAGGACATCTAGACCAAAGCTGAACTGCGATCGTAGGGCCCAAGCTCCTTCAAGATCGCGCTTGACATAATCCTGTCCAAATTTGAGAACGCGAGTCCGGCTGTTACCAGTGGCATCAGGACCAATGCCAAACGGAAACGGCGTGCTTTGAAACAAAAACGTTTGTCCGTTTTGTGCAGCGAATCCCAACGAAAGCGCAAATTCTTCGCGGGACGAGCGGACGAGCGGTTGGCGGTAGCTCAGCTCATAGAGATCGGTGTTGCTGCGGATGCCAAAGGCGGCAAACTGAGGCTCGACAATTTTGCTGCGGCTTGGGGCAACCCGAAGTTGCAGCGTTCCATTCATCGCATTGACCGGAACTCGGTAGTTAAAATCAAACGCATTGGAGCCACCTTGAGCCGTCCGAAAATAAGCCGCGCTGAGTTGGTCTCCCAATCCAGTTAGGTTGCGGTAGCCCACGATCCCGCCGAATCGCTCGGAGCCGACGCTGGGCGGAGAATAGTTATCCGCTCCAATAAAGCCGTTTAGACCACGGGCCTCTTCAATCCGGACGGTCAAAATGCTTTGTCCCAAACCGATTCCGGGACGCAGACTTGCTTCTACGGCGTCAAATAACGGATCGGCTTTAAGCAACCGTAATTGGTCTTCGAGCTTATCTTTATTAAGGGGCGTAGCGGTTCCAAGGCGTAAGCGATCGCGCACGTAAAACGGTTTGAGCCGCGCTAATCCTTGAATGTCGATGGCTTCAATCGAGCCTTCAATCACTCGGACTTGCACAACGCCATCTACGATCTCTTGATCGGCAACAACCGCTCTGGAGGTAATGTAACCACGACTGAGATAAAGCTGTGTGATCGCGTCTGCTACGTTTCGCAGCTCTTCAAGAGTGACAGTTCTTCCTTCAACTGTCTGGGTAATTCGCGCAATTTCGTCGGCGCTCAATATCGTTCCGCCCACGACTTCAATTTTGCGGACTGGAATGTTGACCGACGACGGTTCGGGAGTTGGAGTCGGATCTGGAGTCGGTGAGAGGGGTGTTTCTGCGGGCAGGGGCTGCGGGTTGGGAATCGGTTGGAGAAAGCGATCGGGGTTTGGATTGGCTCTTGGCAGGGCTGGAGATGGAGCGGTCTGTGAGACGTTGAAGGAAGCCTCTGCGGGTTCTCCATTGCGCTCCGTGCCAATCGCGTTGGGTGCAATGAAAAGCCCAATTAGACTAGTTAGACAACATAAAACCTGAATATTCATCAATTTACTCATAAACCGATCGCCCCGAGGAGAAAAATTTTCCCGTAGATAAATCGCTTTCATGATACAGACAAACTCTGCGAGCGCCATTCTGGTTAGTACGGAGGGGCTGAGCCGTGGTGAATGATAGGTGTCTAGATGATTTCACTCCATACCCGCTCTCCATGCCAATTCAATAAGCACGAACCTCAGTCAGCATGAACCTAAGCAGGCACGAAACTTATCACCTCGCGATTTCGGAATTACAAATTAGCTTTAGGATCGAAGAAACTACTTTTCCCTTCCATGCCCCCGACCGATCATCATAATCCGCTATTGACACTTAATTACGAACCTGCGTTTGAGCGTTTGGGAAACGACTTTTCTGATCCTGTTGCAGCGGCTGAGTTTCCGCAGCACAGCCTGCGCTTTCGCAATAACGATGTTTTGGCTCAGTTAGGACTCGATCCGCAGGCCGTCACCGATCAGCATTTTGTTGAAGCGTTTGGTCAGTTTCAGAATCGAGAGCCTTTTTTGGCGATGCGATATCACGGCTATCAGTTTGGTGAATATAATCCTGCGCTGGGCGATGGCAGAGGCTTTCTATATGGTCAAGTCCGAGACAAGAGTGGCGAACTCTACGACTTTGGAACCAAAGGATCGGGACGAACGCCCTACTCTAGAGGCGGCGATGGACGGCTGACTCTAAAAGGCGGTGTGCGAGAAGTGCTGGCAGCAGAAATGCTGCATCGACTGAAGGTGCGCACGTCGCGATGTCTTAGTTTGATCGAAACTGGAGAAGCCCTTTGGCGCGGAGATGAGCCATCTCCCACGCGATCATCGGTGATGATTCGATTTAGTCGATCGCACATTCGGTTTGGTACATTTGAGCGCCTCGATCGCTACGATCGCAAAGATCTGATCACCATTCTGTTAGATCATGTCATTGAGTATTACTATCCGCATTTGCTAAGCGATCGCGATCGATACGCGGCCTTTTACGCCGAACTAGTTCAAAGAACCGCAACCCTCGTCGCGCAGTGGATGGCGGCAGGATTCTGTCATGCTGTTCTAAACACCGATAATATGTCTATTACCGGAGAAAGCTTTGATTACGGGCCTTACGGCTTTATTCCAAGTTACGATCCGCAATTTACAGCCGCTTATTTTGACTATTCTGGGCGCTACAGTTATGCCAATCAGCCCCCCATCTGTCATTGGAATTTGAAGATGCTGCAAGCCCCGTTGAAGCGGATCATTGCTTTAGCGGATTTGGAAACAGGCTTATCAGCATTCGAGACGTATTATGAAGCGGCTTATCGGCAAAGAATGCTCTACCGATTAGGGTTTGATCACCTAGAGGATTCGATTGCGAACGAACTGGTTAAGCTAACAGTTCAATTCTTAAAAGAATCTCAAGTTGACTATCATGATTTCTTTTGGGAGTTGACTCAGCAATTTTCTGACGATTGGCGAGAAGAAGCTAGCAATATCTTCGGTGAAGTTGTCCTGCCTGAAGAATTTTTTAACCTCTTTAATCAGTGGCGAGAAAAATATTGTTTAGCCTTAAATCTGATGTCGAGCGATGACCTGATCAAGATGCGCGAGCGCTTACATCAATACAACTCACAAGTTGGATTAGTTCGACCAGAAATTGAGGCGATTTGGGAGCCAATTACACAAGAGAACAATTGGCAACCTTTTTACGCTTTATTGGATCGAATTCGCTCATAAGATAGCGCTAAACGCATGTTAGAACCACCTGTTTTTGTGACCTCAAGGCTAGTTGTGCGGCTGCTATCTCAACAAGATGTAGCTGCGGTTCTCCACTACTATAAAGAGAACCAAGCTTTCCTTGAACCTTTTGAACCAATTCGACCGAGAAATTTTTACACCAAGGATTTTTGGACGCAACAAATTGAGAAAAGTTTGATTGAATTTGGCTACGATCGTTCACTGCGGTTGTTTATCTTCACACGAGCAGAACCTAAAAAGATTATTGGGACTGCCAACTTTACTCAGATGGTTCAGGGAGTCTCCTATTCATGCAGTTTAGGCTACAGTTTGACTCAATCAGAACAGGGAAACGGCTATATGGTAGAAGCGCTGCAACCTGGAATTCAATACTTATTTGAAGGATTAAATTTACACCGAGTTAATGCAAATTATATGCCGCATAATCGGCGTAGCGGCGGTGTTTTAAAGAAGCTAGGATTTGTAGTAGAAGGCTACGCTAGAGATTACTTATTAATTAATGGCAAGTGGGAAGACCATATTTTAACTAGCCTCATTAACTCCAATTGGGTAGACACGTGATGAGAGAGACTATTGCCGCGATCGCAACTGCAATTGTGCCGGAACAAGGCAGTGTTGGCATTGTTAGACTGTCTGGCGCAGAAGCCGTTGCGATCGCCCAAAGTCTCTTTCATTCTCCGGGCAATCAGACCTGGGAAAGTCATCGCATTCTATATGGTTTTGTTCGTCATCCCCAAACGCAAATTATGGTTGACGAAGCCTTGTTAATGTTGATGCTGGCTCCGCGATCGTACACTCGTGAAGATGTGGTCGAATTTCACTGCCACGGTGGCATTATGGCAGTCCAACAGGTGCTACAGCTTTGTATTGAACAGGGCGCAAAACTAGCTCAACCGGGAGAATTTACGCTGCGAGCTTTTCTAAATGGACGATTAGATTTGTCGCAGGCAGAGAGCATTTCTGATTTAGTTGGAGCGCGATCGCAGCAAGCGGCTCAAAGCGCGATCGCAGGCTTGCAAGGCAAACTTGCGGCTCCAATTCGTCAACTCCGAGCTGCTTGCTTGGATATTCTGGCAGAGGTGGAAGCCCGAATCGATTTTGAAGACGATTTGCCTCCGCTGGATGAGCCAGCGATCCGATCGCAACTGGCTCAGGTGTTAGAAGATGTCACGCAAATTTTAGCAACAGCAGATCGGGGCGAATTGTTGCGAACAGGCTTGAAAGTGGCGATCGTTGGTCGCCCGAATGTGGGAAAATCTAGCCTTTTGAATGCTTGGAGCCGCAGCGATCGCGCCATCGTCACCGATCTGCCTGGGACAACTCGTGACGTAGTGGAGTCTCAGCTTGTGGTCGGCGGAATTCCGGTGCAAGTCCTCGATACGGCTGGCATTCGAGAAACAGACGACCAAGTTGAGAAAATTGGCGTCGCGCGATCGCGATCGGCGGCTCAAGGGGCGGACTTGGTGCTGTTAACGATTGATGCTCAAGCAGGTTGGACAGATGCAGATCAAGGAATTTATGATCAAGTGAATGAAGGCCATCGTCCCTTCATTTTGGTCATTAACAAAATTGATCTCATCGGTTCTGCTGATATTCCTCACTATCCCGCATCAATCAATCAAACTGTCCAAACTGCCGCCGCCCAAAATCAAGGGATCGATGATCTAGAAAAAGCTATTTTATCGACTGTTCAAACTGGAAAGATTCAAGCGGCTAACCTCGATGTTGCGATTAATCAACGTCAAGCGGCAGCATTGATGAGAGCAAAAACTGCACTTCAACAGGTGCAACGTACGATCGCAGATCAACTCCCTTTAGATTTCTGGACGATCGATCTAAGAATTGCCATTCAGTCTTTGGGTGAAATTCTTGGTGAAGACGTAACCGAATCTGTTCTCAATCGTATTTTCAGCCGATTCTGCATTGGGAAATAGTATTTTAGTACCATCATGCTAAAATTCAGGCAGACCTCCAAACCGTAGGGCGAAAGAGCGCTATGACAGCTACGGACTGGCAATCCACCCAAATTGAATATCCTGAATCAGATGGTAAACCGTTGGCAGAGACCGATTTTCAGCGTGTTTACCTAATGTATGCAACCGAAGCATTGGATATTCACTTTCAAAGTCGTCCTGACGTTTATGTGTCTGGAAATATCTGTTTCTATTACGAAGAAGGAAATCCAAAGGCATATCTTGCGCCTGATGTTTTTGCGGTTCTAGGGCTTCCTAAACGCAAACGACGGACTTATAAAGTGTGGGAAGAAGACGGAAAATTCCCGAACTTTGTATTAGAAATTACCTCGAAATCCACAGTCCATGAAGACCAAGTTCTAAAAAAGGACTGTACGCCTTCTGGGGCGTTCAAGAATATTTTCAGTACGATCCTACGGGAGATTATTTGAAGCCTCAATTGCAGGGACTCAAGTTGATAGATGGAAACTACACGGCTATTCCGTCTCGTTCTTTAGAGAATGGTGGACTCTCTATTTTTAGTGAAACTTTGGGTCTGGAACTTCATCTAGAAAATCAAGAATTGCGCTTTTATGATCCAATGACGCAAAAGAAGTTACTTAGCCATCAAGAATCTGAATTTGCAAGACAGCAGGCAGAACTGAGAGCAGAACAGGCAAGTCAACGAGCCGATCGCTTAGCCGCGAGATTGCGAGAACTCGGAATTGATCCAGAAGCGCTTTAGCCTAACTTGAAGCTTGCACGATCGCTCTAGAATAAAAGATCGTTGTCAGCAGGAGCGATCGCATCATGAAAATTTTAATCATGGGAGGAACTCGATTCATTGGGGTTTATCTCACTCGGTTATTGGTTCAGCAAGGTCATGATGTGACGTTATTTAATCGCGGCAACAAGCCCGCTCCCGTCGAAGGCATTCAGCAGATTCAGGGCGATCGCACCAATCCAACAGACCTGAAAGACAAGCTGGCAGGACTAGAATTTGACGCCATTTTTGACAATAACGGACGAGAGCTAAGCGACACACAACCTCTAGCCGACATTTTCAACGGTCGCGTTCAGCATTTTGTTTACATGAGTTCGGCAGGCGTTTATCAAAAATCTGATCAAATGCCACATATCGAAGGTGATCCCATCGATCCAAAAAGCCGTCACAAAGGCAAAAACGACACAGAAATCTATTTGGCAGAACAGGGATTGCCCTTCACCTCAATTCGTCCCACCTACATCTATGGAGCGCAAAACTACAACGATTTAGAGGCTTGGTTCTTCGATCGAATTGTCCGCGATCGCACCGTCCCGATTCCTGGTCACGGACAGCACTTCACCCAGTTCGGGCACGTGAAGGACTTAGCTAGTGCCATGACCAAGGTATTAGGCAACTCTAAAGTGATCGGACAACTCTACAACGTGTCCCACAACCGCGCTGTCACCTTCGATGGACTCGCTCGCGCCTGTGCCCAAGCCGCCGAAAAAGACCCTACAACGCTCCAACTCGTCCACTACGATCCCAAAGCGTTTGATTTTGGCAAGCGCAAAGCCTTCCCCATGAGAACCCAGCACTTTTTCACAGATGTCAGTCACGCAATCGCTGACCTCAACTGGCAACCCGAATTCGATCTTGTCTCTGGCTTAAAAGACTCCTTCCACAACGACTATCTAGCCTCTAATCGTCACCAATCCACCCCCGACTTTTTCCTAGACGATCAAATTCTCTCCACCTTCTAATTAATCCACAGCAGTTTCTACATCCACGACATCCCCTTTCCTCCCTCATCCCTCCTCTCTCCTCTCTCCCTTCCCCCCCCTTGACGCCGTTACCGCTCCTGGATATCTTTGTCTCTCAATGACAGAGGAATTTGACGTGAACGTTCTAATCGCCCTGATTGCAGTTGCAGTTGGTTTGTTACTCTTGGTGCTGTTGGGGTTGGATCTGCAGTATCGGCGGCGTCTCGGCAACAAGATGGAGCTTTCCTCGGGAAAGTGGGAGATCGAAGTTTACGAACCTCAGCACTACGTTCTAGTCGGTGAGCTAAAATTTCACAATTTCACCGAACGTCTAGAAGTAATGGTTCCAGAGATTCGGGCAGAGGTGACGCTGCTATCGATCGCGGGTTTAGAGGGCATCACGACCACGACTCGCATTGAACCTCGGTTCACAGGGGCGGAAGTTCGCGCTGATGGCTACTGGGAAAGCCATATCGTCAAAATTGGTAAAGACGATCCGATCGAGGTGACAATCGACATCAAAGGACCCGATCTCAGTCAACTCAGAGTGGCTTGGATTCAAATCCACTACATGACCTACGGGCCGGAAGGACGCTATCCCAAAGTGCGTCATGTGATCGTGCCGCTCAAATTTCCGGCGGTCGAAGAATCGAGTCGCTGGCGTCCTGCCGCTAACGCCGATGTTTTACCCATTCGGACTCATTTGCTGACGCATTTAGATGATCCCGCTGCGATCGTCAAGCGCTACGTTCTACCACACGCTCAACCCGGCGATATTGTGACGCTCGGCGAATCGCCCGTCGCTATCATGCAAGGGCGATTCCGGCATCCCAGCAGCATTCAACCGGGCTGGCTAGCGAAACGGCTGTGCTACCTGTTTCTACCAACTTCTAGCTTAGCCACCGCGTGCGGACTGCAAACCTTGATCGATCTAGTTGGACCTGTGCGTGTCTTCTTCGCGTTCTTGGTTGGGTCGCTGGCAAAACTGATCGGCAAGAAAGGAGTGTTCTATCAACTGGCAGGCGAACAGGCGCGATTGATCGACGACGTGACCGGAACAATTCCTCCTTACGACAAATTCATTGTGCTAGGACCTCATAATCCTCGTGAAATCTGCGATCGCATTCAGCAAGAAACCGGACTTTCCGCCGCAATTGTCGACGTCAACGACTTGAAAGCAGTTAAGATATTGGCATCGACTGCTGATTTATCTCACGACTTGCTCAAGCAAGCCTTAATCAGCAATCCTGCCGGAAACGCGAATGAGCAAACGCCCGTTGTATTAATTCGCCCCACCGAATCAACTGGTAGGGTGCAAAGCAAGTTTCCGATTGAATGATCGCCGCTCCGTCCGCTTCGTTTACAATTCGTTTACAACGCAATTTTGAGTGAATCTTTCTTAAGGTTGACCCAAATTGAACCCTAAATTCTTACCTTGGGATTGACCCTCGCTATTGTTCTATGTTTCGAGCTTCTTCGCAGAATACTCAAATGGCAATCCGCCAAATTCAGTACCGAGACTTGGATGCGGTCGATCAACTCTGTCCAAACCCCGCAGATACCGATCAGCCCGCTTGCTCAACGGTGCGCGAGAAGCCTCTGTCGATTCGACATTGGTACGGTCTGCTCAAACTCCTCAGCCTGTTTCCCAATCCCTTTCAAAATTCGCTTTGCGTCTATGTGGCAGAACTGGGTCAGCGCGTTCAAGGCGTGATTCAGGTGTCGCCGTTTAACCGCACGGGTAGCACGTGGCGGGTCGATCGCGTCGCGGTTGCGCCCGCCTCAAAACCTGACAGCGATGAGTCCCAAACCGATACTCCAGTTTTGACCAAGATGGACGTAGGCTCCCTCTTGTTGCGCTATTGTCTGGAGCGAATTTGGCAAGCGCGAATCTGGATTTTAGAAATTGACATCAATGATCAAGCGGCGTTAGCGCTCTACCGACAAAACGGGTTTCAGCCCTTGGCAAATATGACCTACTGGTCGATTTCGGCAGAGCAGTTGCAAGAGCTGTCCGAACGAGAGCCAGATTTGCCGAATCTACTGCCTGTCAGCAATGCAGACGCTCAGTTGCTCTACCAACTCGATACGATGGCAATGCCGCCACTCGTACGGCAGGTCTTCGATCGTCATATTCAAGACTTTAAAACGAGTCTGTTCGGTTCTCTGATTGATTGGGCGAAGCAATGGATCACCGGAACAGAGTGTGTGAGCGGCTACGTATTCGAGCCGCAGCGAAAAGCCGCGATCGGGCACTTTCAAGTCCGGTTGTGCCGCGATGGGTCGCAGCCGCACAACGCGCAGCTAACGGTCAATCCTGCTTACACCTGGCTCTATCCTGAGCTAATGGCGCAAATGGCGCGCATTACGCGAGAAGTGCCCGCTCAATCGCTGCAAATGGTGTCTCCAGACTATCAGCCCGAACGAGAAGATTATCTAGAGCTGATCGGAGCAAGCCGAATTGGACACACGCTGCTGATGTCGCGCTCGGTATGGCACAAAGTCCGAGAAACGAAATCGATCACAGAAGGACTCCAGATTGCAGAAATGCTGCAAGGCTTACAGCCTGCTCGAAAACCCGTTCCAGGTCGAATCTCAATGCTAAAGTCGGTGAAGCCGCTTCCCCCTCAGCCCAAGAAAGACTCTAAGGGCGGTGATCCTCATGGCGGCGATCGCTATTGCTAAATGGCAAAACTTTCGGCGCTAGGACTAGATGTTGGTCGCAAACGAATTGGTGTCGCTGGCTGTGATGGAACCGGACTGATTGCGACCGGATTGTTTACCATTGAGCGCAAATCGTTTGGGCAGGTAGTAGAGATTCTTCAGCAAACGGTTCTCGAACGAGATGTTCAGCTTCTCGTCGTGGGTTTTCCCTATTCCATGAATGGCACGATTGGATCTCAGGCAAAAGAAGTTCGGAAGTTTGCTAAATCGCTGTCTAAGGCGCTGAATCTGCCCGTCGAGTACATGGATGAGCGCCTCACGAGCTATCAGGCAGAACAAATGATGCATGCCCAGCGAATCGCTCCATCGCGCAACAAAGGACTGATCGATCGCAAAGCTGCCGCCATCATTTTGCAACAATGGCTCGACCAGCGCCGCCAAGACTTGAAAAAGCCCGAAACCGAGACATTAGAGAACTTAGGAAACAGCGGAATTCAAGTCTGATGCCTTATTTTTTCAATTAGAGATTACGAACTACAAATTCCAAAGTCATTCCGTGTCCATTTCACGAGATACTACTTTTTGGAAGACGAACCGCAACTTCGTTAGGAAGCTCCAGAACTGCCAATGAATCGAGATAGAGAAAGTCCAATGGAAGACGACAGCTTAGATATGGATACCCCCACCGTCACCCTAACTGATGAAGCCGGACTCCAGTTGACCTGCTACATCGAGCATTCCTTGGACGTGGATGAACAGGAGTACGTCTTGCTACTGCCCGTTGACTCCCCCATCGAAATCTTTGCATGGGAAGAAAACGGTGACGAAGACGAAGCCGTCTTGGTGGAAGACCAGGAAACGCTGGATCAAGTCTTTGCGATCGCGAAAGCGGTTTTAGAAGAACAAAATCTAGCGCTCAAACGAACGGCTGTGGTGCTTACGGTAGAAGGCGACTTGCCCGACCTAGACGAAGACGAAGAGTGGGCAGGAGTCGAATCTGACTCAGATGACGAACAAGAAGAATTACAGTTGCTCGCCAGCTTTTGGCATGAAGAGCAAGAATTCGCCATTTATACTCCCCTTGACCCATATTTCATCTTGGCAAGATTGGATGGTGACGGACGGCCCCATCTCCTGTCTCAAGAAGAGTTGAAGAAAATTGAGCCGATGCTGCCAATGCTCGAAGATCAATTGTTTGATGAGATGGAGTAGGCAATACAGCCCAAATTTGACGGGAGAAAAATTGCCAATCTGGTTTTTTTCTCCCTTTTTTGCTTATTAAGAGTTCTAATAAATGTTGACTAATAGGCGAAGACGATTAATATTTGTTTCTTGGCAAAGGCAATAGCTGATCCCCGAATTACAACATCGCCATGAAACTAGCCCAGCGCTTTGCATCGTTCTCTATTTTTCTCGTCTTGGTGTGTTCTGCCCTTGGTTTCTCGGCGTGGCGAGCACAGGCTTGGTGGAGTCAGGCAAGTGCGCCGATTACGCCTGCCTCAGCGCCTGCTCAAAGTAAGCGGGTAATTATTCAAATTCCTCAAGGCACGACGGCTCAAGGCATTGGTCAAGAACTGGAAGCAGCAGGCTTAATTCGGTCGGCCAAGGCGTGGGAACTGTGGTCGCGCTGGTTGGCGTGGAAGTATCCCGATGGGGGCTTTCAAGCTGGAAATTATGAGCTTTCGACTACCGAACCACTGCAATCGATCGCCGAAAAAATTTGGTCAGGTCAGGTTGCACAACGTAGCTTCACCATTCCTGAAGGCTGGTCGGTCAAGCAGATGGCGAGTTATTTTGAGCAACAAGGATTCTTTCAAGGAGACGATTTTCGGGCAGCGGCGCGGCAAATTCCGGTAGACCGCTTTCCGTGGTTGCCCAAAGATGCGCCTCACTTAGAAGGATTCTTGTATCCCGATACTTATCAAATCGCCGCAGGAGATGTCATTACGCCTCAGCAAGTGATTGACCAGATGCTCAGCCGATTTGAGCAGATTGCTCTGCCGATTTACAACCAAAATCGGGGTAACACGGCGTTATCTCTGGCTCAATGGGTGACGCTCTCTAGCATTGTAGAAAAGGAAGCCGTGATTCCGGGCGAGCGTCCTTTGATTGCTGGGGTGTTCTCCAATCGCCTGAAGCAAAACATGACGTTAGGCTCTGATCCAACGGTAGAATATGCGCTAGGCGTCACCCAAACGCCTGAAAATCCGCTGACGTTGAGTCAAGTCGAGACCCAATCGCCGTATAACACATACATCAATGCAGGATTACCGCCGACCGCGATCGCGAGTCCTGGACTTGCTAGCCTCAAGGCCACTCTCAACCCAGAAGCGACCGATTATCTCTACTTTGTCGCTCGCTATGACGGCACTCACGTGTTTAGCAAAACCCTAGCAGAACACGAATCGGCTCAAGGTTCGATTCGAGATTCTGTCGATGCAAAGGCAAACCAAGCTCAAGAAAAGGGTCAACAGCCGTCTAGCTCCAAAAACTGAGGTGTCTACGATCGCTGAGGTTTGGATTTGTCTCAAATCCCTTTAAACTGGTAAGGAAGTAACCTGAAGCCGCGATCATTCGTAGCGTTCTTTTCTACGGACGACGCTCTGATTTCTTGTATTACTGAATGGGATCTTTTGGACTGTCACTGGTTTTTGAGGTCTTGATCCAGTGCTTCCTTTCCTCCGAACCATCTTATCCTTTTGGCTGCATACGATATGTCTTGGGGCAAACTTCTTCAACCCGACTTATTCCTAGAAACCACAATTTTAGGACTGACTCCTGAACTGATTCAACGGAACCACTTAAAGGGTCTAGTTCTAGACGTTGATGAAACGCTTGTCCCAATTACTAGCGCAAAAGCTTCGGAAGAGTTGTTGCCTTGGGCAGAGCAAGTCAGACAAGTCACCCAACTTTGGTTGGTGAGCAACAACATTAAAGAAAACCGCATCAGCCGGATTGCTAAGGCATTAAATGTGCCCTACATCACTGGAGCCAGAAAACCCTCGCGGCGTAAGCTTAGACGGGCTGTGGACGGAATGGGGCTGCGACCAGAGCAAGTTGGGATGGTAGGCGATCGCTTGTTTACCGATGTTTTAGCGGGGAACCGTTTAGGCATGTATACCATTCTGGTGAAACCAATGGTCGATCCTACGATTGCGACAGCGAGACGCTATCCAATTCATACGTTTGAGTTTTGGCTATCTCAAGCTCTAGGAGCTACGCTAACGCCGCACAAGCCCTAAATCTTAAAAAATTATTAGAACCAATGAGTTCTTCAGAAACTTCTGGCATTCTTGGTAGAGATAAATTTGAGCCAGCGAAAATAAAGGCCCGACTCATAAATCGCTATGAATACCAGGCAAAGCGTCAACCTTGAAAAAGATTGGCGCTTCGTCCGTTAAGGAGCACGGGTGCCGTGCCTCTACAGATGCATGCTTCTGAACCACCATCTTTTGAACAGGAATTACCGCTCATCGAATCTGTTGCAGTTTGCCAGACAGAACTTGAGCATAATTTTGACTTCCAAACTGACGGGCAAGTTCGACTGCTTTCTTAAGATCAGACCGAGCCGCTTGACGATCGCCAACTTCCTCGTAAGCGCGGGCACGGTATTCGTAGGACTTAACCGACTGAGGATTGAACTGAATCGAGGTCGAGAAGTCTTGAATTGCAGAGCGGTAGTTGCGTAGCCAGAAATAAGCGACACCGCGATCGAGATAAGGACGACCTTCGCCTTCAGGAGCTACTTTAGTCGCTTGAGTAAACGTTTCCACTGCCCCCGAATAGTCTTTGGCAGCAATCTTCTGATATCCTTTCTCGATCAGTTGCCAAACAGTTTCCCGCGTTCCCTGTAGTCCTTGGACTTGATTCAGCTCTAACAGATTCAACTCACCTTGATAAATTTGCCGAGCCGTTTGGAGAACTTGCAGGGATGTACTTTTCTGAGAATCGGTCACCGACTGCTGAAAATCGCCCAATCGCTGACGCACTAGCGCCAGTCCTGAATAAGCACTGGCAGAATCTGGATCAACGCGGAGGATTTGGTTATAGCTGGCGATCGCATTTTGCAAATCTCCTAACTGCATGTAAGCAAATCCTTTGCCACTATAAGCTTCCTTAAATTTTGGATCGATGCTAATGGCACGGTTAAATTCTTCGATCGCACCCTTATAGAATTTAGCTCTAAGCTTTTGTAATCCCCGCTCAAAAAACACATGGCTGCTCTGAGTTTGCTCTTGAATTAAAACTGGTAAACTAGCTTGAGCCGCCGAGGGAAGTGATAGACCAAGCAGCAGCATGGCAACACTATGGCAAGCGACATGCCAAGCCAAACGAGATGCAGGAATTCCTTTCCTGCACAACAAAGAGGTTTTCATAAGTTCAATCTGAGTTTAGACGGCGACTATCGATTGAAAGCGCACCCACTTCTCGCGATTTGCAACTCCATTCGTGCGTTTAGACGCTCACTCAAAATTACAAATAGAGAAGTTATCTAGTAGTGCCCAGTCAGCCGTCGAACGATCGCAGTAAAATCCACAGTATTTGTTGAGCATTTAATTTGTTGAGCAGTTATGTCCGTATGGACTTATGCTTCGTCAAACTAGGGAAACCTTCGACCTGCTTCGCAAGGAGGGATGAAGAATGAGCGATGAAAAAACAATCAAGATTAGTTTCTGCATCATTGTCAAAAATGAAGAGGAACAGTTGCCACGCTGCTTGGAGAGCGTACGCAGCGCAGTAGACGAAATGATTGTGGTCGATACAGGATCGCGCGATCGCACCATCGATATTGCCAAGACGTATGGTGCATCGGTCTATTCCTTCGAGTGGTGCGACGACTTTTCGGCAGCTCGAAATGAGGCCCTGCGACATGCTCAAGGGGACTGAATTTTAGTATTGGATGCAGATGAAGTCTTAGTTCCTGATGTCATTCCTGCCCTAAAACAAGGAGTTCAGAGCGAGCAACAGTTGGTGATTAATTTGTTGCGCCATGAGATAGGGACTGCCCAATCTCCTTACTCACTGCTATCTCGATTGTTTCGACGGCATCCTGACATCGAGTTCACCCGTCCCTACCACGCAATAATCGACGATCGCGTCAGCGAACTCCTACTCCGTGAACCTCACTGGCGGATCGGACACTTACCAAAAGTGGCGGTTTTACATCAAGAATATCGATCTGATGTAATTGCAAGGCGAGATAAATTTAATCGAGCGCGTCACACGATGGAGGGATTTCTAGCAACGCATCCGAATGATCCATATGTATGTAGCAAGCTAGGCGCGCTCTACGTCCAGATAGGAGAACGAGAAACAGGATTGGAGTTGCTGAGAAGAGGACTGCGATCGATTCACAGCGATGCTAAAGAAAATGCTCTCCACAACACTTCAACACTTTATGAGCTTCACTATCATTTAGGAAGTGCTTACGCTGAATTACAGCACTTCAATCAAGCAGAGCAACACTACCAAGCCGCCATTCAGCAACCCATTCCTGCCAAACTGAAGCTAGGAGCAATCAACAATCTAGGAAATCTTCTCAAAGACAAAGGGGACTTGAATAACGCAGCAGCACTCTACCAGCAAGCGTTACACGTCGATCCAACTTTTTCAGTCGGCTATCACAACTTGGGTGTGACGCTCAAATCAATGGGACAATTGGCTCCTGCGATCGCGCAATATCAACGCGCGATCGCCCTGAATCAGGATTATGCAGAAGCTCATCAAAACCTTGGTGTAGCTCTGATGAAAGTGGGACAAGTGAGGGAGAGCTTAGAGGCATTTCGACGGGCGATCGCGCTCTATCAGCAGCAAGGGTCGTCGGAGGCTGAACGGCTGAGGCAAGGTCTATATGCTATGGGCTTCCAGGTTTAAATCTTGTCAAAGAACTATGCCGTTAGTTGAGCGTTCTGCTCTTCGGTTGAGTCGCTTTGGGCTTGAGCCGCGATCGCGAGCTTTTCTTCCTGAACTTCTTTTTCCTGGAACAGCAGACCGAGGAGATGCACGATCGCAAGTCCAGTCGCGCCAACCGAAATTAGGTAGCTATGCAGGGTATAAAGATGCTCAACGGTAATAGTACTAACGGCTCCCCCAGTTAGGGCATCTCGCAATTGCGGGCCAATCAGAGGCAAGGCTTCGATCGTGCCAAGCTCGATTCTAAAGCGCCAGAACCCAAGCTGATCCCAACTTAAAATCATCGCTGTCCAGCTTAAGCCAATGGCTGATAAGGTCAGAAAAATTCCACTAATCCACCCAACAAGCCAACTGCGACGGAATCGCTCTCCCAGAAACATGACGACAATTTGAACCAAGGCAATCACAATTAGAAGGTTGCCCGAAATGTTGTGCATCGTGTGAACCAGCCAACCGTAGGGAATGGTTTGGTCAATATCTTTCAAGGAGCTATAAGCCCCGCCTGCACTAGGCTGATAGTAGAATGCCAGTAAGATTCCAGATGTCACGCCGATCAAGGTCAGCGTCAAAATCGTAACCGCAAGAATTGTCGATAACCGTCTGAGATAAAACGCAGTGTTGCTCATAAGTCGTACACCATTTGTAAGGAGTATGTGTACCTTCGTTAAGTTTTATCTTAGCGCAATGTAAAGGTTTGTGAACTTCCTCAATTATTTCTTTGTCCATCAGAGCGTGTCGTTCGGCAAGCAACCTCAGTAAGCCTGAATAATTACGAACCCTTCAAGTTAACTCGCTGCTCTCAATGTTATGTAACAATGTATGAACTTTTAGGCTGGCTCAACTCCTCCCAAACGTAGACTTCGCTCCTTAATCCGCCTCAGAATTGCGAAGAAGGCTTGCCCATTGATGGACCACTTTAGGCGTTCCGTACCAGTCTCCAGGAGAGCGCGGTGAGTGCCAAACGTTTTTCAAGGTAATGTTTTCTGCCCCGTCTAAATGAGCCGCCGCGATCGGGGTAATGCCATCGCCCCAACAGTCGCCTCTGCCGCCCGTCAATTGGTAGCTGCTGTACGCTAACCAACTCCCTGGGCGGCGCACTCCAAACACCGATTTCCCGGCAACACACAGATAATGCACATTTGGGTAGAATGCGCCTGGATAGGTGAGATTCACAAAGTTCAAATTTTTCAGCGTCCAGCGTTCGTAGCTGGTTTGGGGCGTGCCTAATGTGACGAGATTCGCAACATAGCGATGTGCACTCCAAGCATAAATGCGGTTGTCCACCATGCCATGCACGTCATAGAGCTTTTCCCCCAAATAGATCCGGGCAATCCAACCGCCTGCCGAATGTCCAATTAAATTAATGCGTTCGACGCCGTACTGCTGCCTCACTTGCTGCACCGTTTGATCTAACCGCTCCAAAATGGGCAGAATGGAGCGCCCTCCCAAGGTGGGGAACCAATCCCGCTTTCTAAGAGGCACGGTCACGGTGGGAAACCCCATTTCAACTAGGGTTTGCTGCATTTGTTGGTAATCGATCGCGCCTGCAAGGTAGCCCGGAAGAATAACACTCGGCAATGGCATAAAACTAAACGATGAAGATGCTTATAGAATCTTAAAGCACTGTTTCTGGGTTTCTGATGGCGAATCAAGTAGGGACGTTATACGGCGTTGGTATTGGCACGGGCGATCCAGAATTAATTACGCTGAAAGGATTGCGAATTTTGCAGCGATCGCCGGTGGTGACCTTTCCAGCAGGCGTTGGGAATCAGCAAGGCACAGCAGAAGCGATCGTAGCGTCTTATCTCCGGGCAGAACAAACTCGGGTTGCGATCGCGTTTCCTTACACTCAAGATGAAGCCGTTCTCTCAGAAGCATGGCACGCGGGAGCCGCACAGGTCTGGCATTACCTCAACCAAGGACAAGACGTTGTGTTTGTTTCAGAAGGTGACGTGAGTTTCTATAGCACCTTCACCTATTTAGCTCAAACGCTGCAACGTCAGCATTCAGAGGTTAAGGTAGAAACAATTCCAGGGATCTGCTCTCCACTAGCGGCGGCGGCAGCGCTTGGCATTCCGCTGACCATTCGCCATCAAAAACTCGCTATTCTGCCCGCCCTCTACACCGTATCAGAATTAGAAACAGCGCTTCGGTGGGCGGAGGTTGTTGTTCTAATGAAAGTAAGCTCTGTTTATCCGCAAGTGTGGAAAATTTTGGAGCAGCATCAGTTATTAGGGCGGAGTTATGTCGTTGAACGCGCTACGTCCCAACACCAGAAAATTCATTCGGATTTAATCAACTGTCCTACGTTAGAATTGCCTTACTTTGCCATCCTGATTATCCACGTCGAAGCATAACGTTGTCCTCCGACTGCGAATTACGCCTTACTCATTGCTATGTCTTCTGCTCTCTCTGCCTTCTTCCGTAATCTGCCAGAGAATATTCAGCAACCTGCGTCGATCGCACTTTTAGGATCGATTTCGGCTCATGCGTTCTTTTTCGCCTCCTTGCCTGCCTTCACCTCTTCTCAGGAAAATCAGACCGATCCCTTGCGGCGCGTAGATGTGGTTGAATTATCGCCAGAGCAACAAAGCCGCCTGCCAAAAATAGGCTCTTCGCTCGGTCTATCTCCCCTACAGCAACCGCCAAATACTCAGCTCCAACCGCCTCAAAATCAGACAACTCCGGTTCCCAACAATCCGCTACTCTACGACATTCCTGGCCTCAGCACTCCGATCTTGCCCGATCCGCAAGCTCAATCCTCGGACTCAAACGCACTGCTGAGAAAATATATCGCTGAGCAAAATGCGGCGATTGCACGCCGCCGCGAACAGTTAAAAAATCTCACGCCGAGCCAGACGCAACCGGAATCGAATACACCTGAAACCCCCGATCCACAGTCGGAAGCGATCGCAAAGGCGATTAACAATGCGCCAAATGCTCAAATTCCCTTTGTTAATCCTGACGATCCAAATGCAAACTTCAGGTTTGAAGGACAACAGCCGCCACAACCTGAACAGTCGTCTAGCCCAGCCCCATCCAGCCCGACTCCCCTCCCTCCGGGTGAGACCACGCCCTCATCTCCAACCGCCTCGACGCCTGCAACGCCTGCTCCTTCATCGACAGCAACGCCTTCACCGACAGCAACGCCTTATGCCGCGAGACTGTTAGAAGAACAGCGCCAGCTATACGCTTACAACCGATCGGATACAGATGCTGATCCACGGTTTGCAAAATCTGGATTCAAAGCACCCGATCAAAACTGGGTCGCTTGGAAAACCGAGAATATTCAAGAAAAGCTCGATCGCAAGGAACTGGCTTTAGTCGAGCATCCGACCAAAGAGGAAGAGTTAGAAAAAGGCATTCCAGTGCTGCCATATCCCATTTCCTTCGCCATTCCTCGGTTTCAGCAAAATACAATTGTGATTGCCGCCACCGTTGGAACCGATAAAAATTTAATAGGAGAGCCAGTCTTGCTTGGCAAGTCAGGATACGGCGCGTTAGATCGAGAAGCGATTCGCTACGTGAAAGAGCAAGTCAAAACCTATCCTGCTCCTGAGAAACCGACGGTTCACCGATTTGTGTTCAAATATGCGCCGCCAAAAAGCCAAGCGGTCAGCTAAGCAGGGTTTTGGCAAATCAGAAGCTTCGCCTAGGGAACCCCTTGAGAGCCTAGCAGAGCGATCGCTCATTCGCGTTACACTAAAACCTAATGGTAGAGCGTAGAGTAATTATGCAGGTTCGAGCCTTGGTTGTAGTGGCGGTTTCGGCGCTGATGTGGATGTTAACGGGGCTGTTTCCCCCCGATGCGCTGGCGCTAACGCAGATTAAACTATCTGACTTGTCTTATCACGAGTGTTCGGCAGAGGTTGGAGCCGGAACCGTGACCAGTGGCACGTCACAGGCGGCAAGCTGCTACATCGTGACCGGAACGGCAACCAACCCGACCGATAAACTGATCGTGAATGCAGATATCTTTGGGCGCATCTTCGATGCCAACAACGACTCCGTGATGCAAAACCGCACCCGTCTCGGATCGATTGAAGAAGTTCCGCCTGGTAAAAGTACGTTTGAGTTGAGAATCAGCGTCCCAGCAAATCAGCCGACTCCGCTTCAGCTCAAGCAATTCAAAGCGGCAGGATTTACGGGAACCGTAAGACGATAATCTGTTGCCCTCACCCTTTGCGCAAAAGAGAGAACACGAGTTCTAGCTCTCTTCTATGGGGGAGAATTGAGGTGAAGATAAATCCTGATCGCAAGTGTAAATTCATTCTTCTAAACCGAATCACGAACGGCATAATAGGTACGGTTCTGTCGCCCCGGAAATTATGAGTTTAGAAAAGCGTCGTTGGTTTCAAGTGGCACTGCAACTTGAAGGATCGATTGTGCCTGACGTGTTGCCGCGATCGCTGTTCTGTGGGTTTTTCGGTCTGCTCATTACCGTGTTTTATTTTTATGGGCTTCCCGTTTCGCTTCCCTTTCTCGCGAGTTTAATTCCTAACATTGTCTTAGGTTTGCTTTTAGTGTTTCGCACCAACACTGCCTATGAGCGCTATTGGGAAGGGCGGAAATGCTGGGGTATGGTGGTGGTCAGCGTTAGAAATTTGGCGCGGCAGATTTGGGTTGCGATCGCAGAACAAGGGGAGCAAGATCGAGCGGATAAATTAATAGCCCTAAATCTCCTTGTCGCGTTTGCGGTCACAACCAAATTTCATCTTAGACAAGAACCAATTGGTGCAGAATTAAAGAATTTTTTATCGGGTGAGCAATACACCAAACTGCAAACTATGAACAATCCGCCGCTTGAAGTGGCGTTTTGGATCGGAGACTATTTGCAGTTGCAATATCACCGCGATCGCCTCAACATTCATCAACTCACGGCGATGCACAAACTTGTAGATAATTTAATCGAAGCGTTGAGCGGCTGTGAGCGAATTCTCAAAACACCGATGCCATTAGCGTATGCGATTCATCTCAAACAGTTACTGTTGCTGTATTGTCTATCGCTGCCGTTTCAAATGGTGAAAGATCTAGTGTGGTGGACGGCTCCCGTTGTGGTTTTGATTAGTTTTACGCTGTTTGGCATTGAAGCGATCGGGATTGAAATTGAAAATCCGTTTGGGCGAGATAAAAATGATTTGCCATTAGATACGATTTGCGAGACCATGAGCCGGAACATTCAAGATCTTGTAAGTTTGCGACCCAGTCTTTCAACGACGCGATCGATGGAATCCTAATGCGATCGCGCTGCCGATTAGCAATGTCGGCGTTAGCCAATCTCCATATCGGACATAGAGCGTCTGGGTTTGGCGGGGGTAAATGACGCCTGCATGAAGTTGGTATTGATGGGGCTGCGATCGCCATTGAATCCGTCCGTGAGGATCGACAATGCCAGAGTAGCCCGTATTGGTGGCGCGAACCATCCAGCGATCGGTTTCGATCGCTCGCATCACATCATGGGCTTGATGCTGCTCCATCAAAACAGTGCTGTAGGGATCTAAATTTGAGGCTGTAATTAAAAATCGCGCTCCGGTTGCCACTTGCGATCGAAACAACTGAGGAAAGGCGGATTCATAGCAAATTCCAACCGCAGCGCGACCGAAGGAGGTCTCAAAGTGTTGGTCAATTTGCCCTGGCAGCATCGAAGATTGTACCGGAGACAGCCGACCGATCAGTTTGCCGATCGTCGATTCAAATGGAATGTATTCTCCCAGTGGAACCAGCTTCACTTTGTTAAATCGCCCGATTGTTTCACCCTCTGGTGCAACTGCAATTAAGCTTTGAGTGTAATGGCTTCCCTCGCTTAGAAACGTTCCAATCCAAGCGGGAACACGCTTCTCTAACACGGCTTGGTAGACTGAATTTTGTTGATTGATGCCTTCCCAAAGAAACGGCAGCGACCCTTCAGGGGTGAGAACAACATCAACATTTTGAGCAACCAGATTTCGATATCCCGTAGAATATCCGTCTAACGCTTTTTTTAATCCATCTTTAAATAATTTAATGCGAGTGGGTACATTGCCTTGAACAATGCCAACTTTAATGGCGGATGATTCGTTAAGCGCATGGCTATACATTGTGAATCCGACGAGATGCAATCCTAAAAATACTGCGATCGCACTCGCGAATAGCAACCTGGAATTTCCCCCAGTTCTCCTGCCGATCCAAGCTTCTGCTAGCAATCCATTCACCGCTACGATCGCGGCACTCACCATCATTGACCCTGAAATTTGCCCCAAATGAAGAATCGCTAAATTGTGAGGGCTTTGAGTAAACGAGAGCGCCGTCCAGTCAAGCGGCGTCCATTGTCGAATCGTTTCTAAGGCGCACCAAAGGGCTGTGCCTACCAAAACTCTGAGACCCGGTGGAATGCCAAAGCGCCCTATCCACCGCATGCCCCATGTCCACAAGCAAACACAGGCCGTTCCCCATAGGGTAATAAAACTCCACGCAAAGGCCACGATCGCCACACTCGCAACCCAAGGAATGCCGAGCCAGGTCAGCGGATGCAAGCCCGTCAGCCAAAATAAAGTTGAGCCGTGGTAAGCAATCCCCCATAGGAGCGGCAGAACAAAGGGATGCATCACGGAAGGAAGAGGACGCAGCTTAAGTTCTGTATTGCGTACCGACATCACCCATAACGGGACGAGCGCAACCCATGCTAATCCCCATAGACTAAACGGAGCGGCGGCAAAACTCATCAATACACCACTCAAGAGGGCGATAAACGCAGGGCGCAACACCACAGGAAACGCAAGACTGCGCCAACGATGATCTTTCAAAATTTCCAATTGACTCTCTCAAATCGGCATACTGACCACTCTACTCAAATTGAGAGGTCACTAGCGACAATCAATTCTGACGATCAAATCTATGAGCCTCAACCCGATGCGCAAATCCTAGTAGTCTACAAACTGATCGTGTACTCAGACTGACCGTGTACTATGGAAAAACGGCTGAATCTACAATTATGAACCGTTCTTACACTGATTCTAAAACACTTCGTACACGTCTAATTGAGATCTATGGGAATGCATCAGCGCTAGAAAAGCAGATGCTTCACCTGTTCTCGGTGATTTACGAGCCTGTGAATCGGACTGCATTTTTAGAGTGTTTCAACCGCACAGGCACGCGGGACGAGCAGGGTAAGCCGCTAGGAGTTAGCACCCTGAGAAATCGAATCGAACGGTTGTTAGCCGCCAATTTACTGATTCAAGAACGGGGGCAAGGTCCGCAATGTCATCCGCTGATTGTTGAGATCGTGACTCGCGATGCGATCGCAGCAGGCACGTTTGAAACGTTAGTCGACTCGGTACAGCGGAGTTTTCCAGTTCGCGCCAGTTGGAAAGGCGGACCCCGCTCGTTTAGTAGCGAAGGTCAGTTTGTGCGAGAAGTGCGAATCGGCATTTATCGTCGCGATGTCGCCTACATTGAAAAGCAGTTTGAGGATTATCAAAAGTACAGCTACCGCTCGGACAGAATTTCGATGGACGAAATTTTTCAAGAGGTGTGCAACAATCCGTTTGATGCTGAGTGGATTCGGACGCTGCCTCAGCAGTTGTATGAAAGCGGGTTGGCGAGCATTCTAGCGGTGTCCGCCCTTTATTGTGTTGAAGCAGATGAGCCGTTTGCCTTGCTTCAGAAAGAATGTACGACTGAAGGCGGACAAGGTTCGGACTTTTTTCGGCTCCTGCTAACCGAGCAGTTTTTGTTGCGGAATCGCCTCTCAGAGGCCCAGCAGATGTTGGAGCAGATCTCAGACGCTTACAGCGAAACCGCCAGCGTATTTTGGGGCTGGCTCAGCTTTTTGCAGGGGGATAATGAGGGCGCGATCGCGCATTACACCTTTGCGCTCAAGTCGCTACGAAAAGCCACTCGCAAGCGTCAGACGTATTTCAACTCGATCGGAGGATTGTTCTTTGTCTTAGCGCTACTAAAAGAAGGTTCCCCGGAACGACTGCGCGAAGCGGAAGGCTATGCTCACCTGATCAGTCGCCAACAGCACTGGCTCAGAGCAATCTACGATCGCTTACATAGCGTGCTGAAACTTCAGCAGGGCGACCTGTCTCAGAAAGAATTTTTGAATCCGTCTGTGCCATTTCACACCGAGGAGCATAGCCTAGAAACCTTGTTCAGCGCTCTGTGCGTGTATTGGATGGATGCTGGCATCGCTAAAAAGAGATTACCGAACGTTTTGGAGCCGCTCTATCAAGCTGCCAAAACTTCTGGCTATTACTGGATCGCTCTAGAAACGGCAGAACTGCTATCCCGGCTTAAACCTCGCAGCGTCGATCAGACTGAGATAGCCGCATGGCGTCAAACTGGCGAGACGCCGCTTGTGGACTTGGTGCGATCGCAAGAACCCTGGGAACTGTGCCTCAACGCTCTCACTAGTTTGCATAAAGAGCCGTCGGTATCTAACGGTGCGACGGGCAACCAGCGGTTGGTCTGGTTTATCACCTTCTATCCAAGTGGATGTCTCATTCAACCCCGCGAACAAAAACAAAACGCCAATGGAACTTGGGGCAAAGGTCGCCCGATCGCGCTCAAACGGCTCAGCGTTAAACCGAGCGAATTTGAGTATCTTACCCCCCAAGATCTGCGCGTGTGCGCTCAAATCGAGTCCTACTACTCGGCAGGATATTACGGCAAAACGGACTATAAATTTGGCGATCGCGCCATCGTCGAGCTAATTGGGCATCCCCTCGTGTTTTGGGAAGAGACGCCAACGATTCGGGTAGATATCGTAAAAGGCGAACCGGAACTGTTAGTCCGCAAAGGCAAGCAAGATCGGCTGATTCTAGAATTTTCTCCGCCGATCAAAGGCGATCGCGACATTCTGCTGATCAAAGAGACGCCGACTCGCATTAAAGTCATCGAAATTGAAGCCGAACATCGCCGCATTGCCGATATTATTGGCAAGCAAAATCGGCTGGAGGTGCCCACGGCAGCAAAAGAGCGCGTCTTGGCGGCGATCAATGCTGTGTCTGGAATCGTTACCGTGCAGTCTGACATTGGCGGCGGCGTAGCGAATGCCGAAGAAGTGCCAGCAGATCCTCAGCCGCACATTCATCTTTTGCCTGCGGGTCAAGGGCTAAAAGTAGCGGTGCTATCCCGTCCGTTTGCGGTGGGAGGCTCTTACTACCAACCCGGAGCAGGCGGCGCGATGGTGGTTGCCGAAATTGATGGCAAGCGACTGCAAACGACTCGCGACTTGAAGGAAGAAAAAAAGCGAGCAGAAGCCGCGATCGCGGCGTGTCCGATTCTACGCGATCAGCCCGAAGAAGATGGCGAATGGATTATTGAAGAGCCGGAAGAGTGTTTAGAGTTGCTCGTTGACCTGCAAGAAATCGCTGATACAGTTGCGATCGAATGGCCCGAAGGCGAAAAGCTGCGGGTGGCTCACCAAGCCGGACTGAGCGATTTCCATTTAGCGATTCAGCGTCAAAACGATTGGTTTTCAGCCAGTGGTGAACTGAAACTGAACGATGATCTGGTGCTGAACATGCAGCAGTTAATGGAACTCCTCAATCAGAGCAATAGCCGATTTGTGCCGCTCGGAGACGGTCAATTTCTAGCGCTGACGCAGTCGTTTCGCAAACGCTTAGATGAACTGCGAACTTATGCCGAAAAACACGGTAAGGGAATGCGATTTCATCCGCTTGCGTCAATGGCGCTAGAAGAATTTGTCGATGAAGTGGGCGATCTAAAAGCGGATAAACATTGGAAAGAGCATATTCAGCGCTTGAAGGAGATGGAAACCCTACAGCCGAAAGTGCCTTCCACACTTCAGACTGAGCTACGCGACTATCAGGTTGATGGATTTAACTGGCTGTCTCGGTTAGCTCACTGGGGTGTAGGGGCCTGCCTAGCCGATGATATGGGATTGGGAAAAACCTTACAGGCGTTGGCTCTGATTCTGACTCGTGCGCCCAACGGAGCCACCCTGATTCTCGCGCCCACGTCGGTTTGTCTGAATTGGATCAGCGAAGCTCAACGCTTTGCCCCCACGCTCAACATTCTGCAATTGGGGAGCGGCAACCGCCAAGCGTTGCTTGACCAGCTTCAGCCCTTCGATATGGTGATTTGTAGCTATGGCTTGCTTCAGCAGGACGACGTAGCAGAAATGCTGGCTAAGGTACAGTGGCAGACGATTGTGTTAGATGAAGCACAAGCGATTAAAAATAGTGCAACCAAGCGATCGCAAGCCGCGATGAACCTGCAGGGCAACTTTAAGCTGATCACTACCGGAACGCCGATCGAGAATCATTTGGGAGAACTGTGGAATCTGTTTCGCTTCATTAATCCCGGTTTACTGGGTTCTATGGAGCGGTTTAATGAACGATTTGCGATTCCGGTCGAGCGATTTCAAGATAAGCAAGCCAGCGCTCAACTGAGAAAACTGATTCAACCCTTTCTCTTGCGCCGTACCAAAACTCAAGTGTTGGCAGAACTGCCCTCGCGCACCGAAATTCCGCTCTATGTGGATCTCAGCCAAGAAGAACGGGCAATGTACGAAGCCCTGAGGCGAGACGCGATCGCGAAACTCTCGAATAGTGACGCGACAGCAGGCGCAAAACACCTGCAAGTCCTTGCTGAGATCATGAAACTACGTCGTCTGTGCTGTAATCCCAGTTTGGTGATGCCCGATGTCCCGCTCAACAGCTCAAAACTCGCGCTCTTTGGCGAAGTGCTAGACGAATTATTAGAAAACCATCACAAAACGCTGGTGTTTAGTCAGTTTGTCGATCACCTGCACATCATTCGAGACTACTTAGATGAGCGCTCGATCGCTTACCAATATCTTGACGGCAGTACCCCCGCCAAGGATCGCAAAAAACGAGTCGATGCCTTCCAAGCGGGAGACGGAGATGTGTTTCTGATTAGCCTCAAGGCAGGTGGCACCGGACTCAATCTCACCGCCGCAGATTATGTGATTCATATGGATCCGTGGTGGAATCCAGCGGTGGAAGATCAAGCCAGCGATCGTGCCCATCGCATTGGTCAACAGCGCCCCGTGACAATCTATCGCCTCATCACCAAAGACACGATCGAAGAAAAAATTGTCGAGTTGCATCAACACAAGCGGGATTTAGCGGACAGTCTACTTGAAGGGACAGAGGCAAGCGGCAAGATTTCCACAGACGATCTCCTAAAATTAATCCAAATGAGTTAGCCCCTTCAACTCCCGTAGCGAGCTAAGATAAAAATTGGTTTGTTGAGCTAAAAGGGATGCCGATCGTGCTGAAAGCCCTGATTGCTGATTTCAAGATCATTTTTGAGCGTGACCCTGCCGCCCGCAACTGGCTAGAGGTCTTATTCTGCTATCCAGGACTACAAGCATTGATGTTTCATCGGTTTGCCCACTGGCTACGAGCCTTGGGGCTGCCCTTTGTGCCTCGGTTTATTTCCCATCTTGCCCGGTTCTTCACCGGAATCGAGATTCACCCAGGGGCAATGATCGGGGAAGGCGTGTTTATCGATCATGGTATGGGTGTTGTGATCGGAGAAACTGCGATCGTAGGGGATTACGCGCTGATCTATCAAGGCGTCACCCTCGGCGGAACGGGTAAAGAATGCGGCAAACGCCACCCGACCTTAGGCGAAAATGTTGTCGTCGGGGCCGGGGCAAAGGTGTTAGGAAACCTTCAAATCGGTAACAATGTTCGGATTGGCGCGGGTTCTGTAGTGCTGCGCGATGTGCCGTCCGATTGTACCGTGGTCGGTATTCCAGGACGAATTGTGTATCGCGCCGGAGAACGAGTTGATCCTCTAGAGCATGGACGGTTGCCAGATTCTGAAGCGCAAGTGATTCGGGCACTCGTCGATCGGATTGAATTGTTAGAGCAACAGCTTGAAATGGTGCAATCTCGTCAATCGCTAGCGGCAAGCTATGCGATGGCGGCGGTCGATCCAGAAGCGATCGCACAAGCTATTACTGAATCTTGCAATGCGAAGAGAGCGGAGCTAGATTCGGTGTCTAACCACCGTTCGTCAGACAGTTGCCGAATTAGCGATCACATCATCGGGGAATTCCTCGATGGTGCAGGTATCTAATGCGTTTTCCGCATTGTTGTGCTTTGCGTTAATTCTGGCCTTGGTCGCTGTAGGAAGACGTTAATGTTTAATGTCTTCCTACAGCGATTTTTGCTTAAGCTATGGGTTAATTGTCTCGACGTTCCACTCTCGATCCTCACTACGATGATAGATGCATCGATTCTGTGGATCGCCTCGCAATTCTAAATGATCAACCTGAGTTGGTTCTAGTAGCAGCAAACAGAAATTAGACAACGGCTCAACTTCGTTTGGAGACGGAGGAGAAAACGCCGATGCATCTGCTCTTGGCTTGCCTGGATCTGCCCACGCAAATTGAATTCTTGACTGATCAGATAAGTCTTGCCACATTCGCTGACGCGCGTTCCGCAGGCTTTCATCGGGTTCTGTGTCTCGGATTAGCTTTAGTGTTCCGGTGAGCCGAAATTGCTCGCGAGTTGTAGGAAAATACCAGCATAATTCTGCCCACTGAAACTGCACAATTTGCTCCAGTTTTTCGCTGCGAGCATCGGTGATGAATTTTAATTGGTCAGTATCCTCTAAAAATCCGCGAAACACGATCGTTCGATTGGCAGGCTTCCCATCAAGGCGAACAGTTGCGAGTTGAGCATAGCGAGCGTAGGGCAAAGAGCGATTGCGATGTAACGCATGAGCAAGGTGCGATCGCCAAGGAGCTAAAGACATAGTGAAAGTAAAAGACGGGTGAAAGCAAAAGACGGGTGAAGGCAAATAAACAGATCGAAGCTGATTTGATGAGAAATCTATCGGTCTACAGTGTCGCACGTCTCATTCTATTCACTACTTGAATCGCGGGCGTTGACCTTTGGTTGCTGCCAGCCTATACGATTTTGATTACTGATAGTCTATGCGATCGCTCTCACCTTCTTCAGGGCTACCATGCGATTCTGCTGAGCGACCGGATCGTCGGGCTTGAGCGCCAGCACTCGATCATAGCTTTCTACTGCTTCCGCAAATCGTCCTAGACTCACCAAAGCTCCACCCCGATTGTTCCAAGCACGAAAATCGCTTGGTCGCAGTTCAAGCGCTCGGTCATAACTCGCGATCGCGCCTTCAAGCTGTCCCGTCAGTTTGAGTGCTACACCCCGGTTATACCAGGCTTCGTAGTAATTGGGCTGAAGCTGAACGGCTCGGTCAAAACTCGCGACCGCTCTGTCTAACTCACCCGATTTTAAGTAAGACGCGCCCTGGTGATACCATCCGCCCGGATGAGTTGGGCTAAATTCGAGCGTTTTTTGATAGGAGAGGAGCGCCGCTTCATGGCGGTTCAGTTGCTTTAAGGCAAGCCCGCGATAGAGCCAAATCTCCGCCGCCTGTGGATCGAGTTCTAATACGTTGTCGTAACTCGCGATCGCAGCTTCATAGTCACCGACGCACAGCAGCGCATGCCCGCGACCAATCAGCGCCTCTGAATAATCCGCCCGGAGTGCGATCGCTTGATTGAAATGGGTGATTGCGCCCTCAAACCGGCGAGTAACGTAGAGCGATATGCCTTGCATATACCAGGCATCCGCAAATTCAGGCGTCTCTTCCAACGCTTTACCAAAGTAGGGAATGGCGTCTTCGTAACAGTGAATTTTATAGAGCGTGAGTCCCTGGCTGTACTGAGCGTTTGGGTAACTTGGCTGTAGCTCAATGACTTTGTTAAATCCTCGCAGCGCCAGGTCGTGATGTCCGGCGACAAAGGCCACCCATGCCCGACTGTAGTGAAAATAAGTCGATGCCGGAAACTGCGCGATCGCAATTTCAAAACAAGCGATCGCAGCTTCATGCTGTCTTAGGCTCACCAGCGCATTTCCCTTTTCGCTGAGGGCGTCAAAATGGTTGGGCTGGAGTGCCATCGCTTGATCAAGATACGCGATCGCGGTGGCATAGTCCCCAACTTTACTAAACTCCAACCCTTTTTGAAACAAGCTGTTAGCCGTGCCACTTTCAGTCTGAGCCATAGGTGTGATGTGATGGTAGTTAAGGGAAGAGACGCCTTTGGCAACGCTTTGCACGGGAAAACCATATCCCCCACTGGAGTTGATGGGGCGAACTACTAGGTAAAGTGCCCAAATTCTGGCGACTGACTACTATCTCTGCATCGCTGACTAATTAATTGGTGTACTGAATCGAATCAGCCTCTCTGGCGCTACGAACGGCAGAGTTTAGCCGACGCCGATAACCGATAAGCTCCTCTCTCGTTCAGCTTTAATGCTGTGTTGGGCTGCTTGACTACCCTTCCTGATTCTGCTGTTACAAAACCTTTTCCATGAATACAGTGCATGGACTATCGTTGTATCGTTCAATTAAGTAAAAACCAAGTCTCCTATAGAGTTTGAGCGCTTCTGGTTGCCGCTCATTGTTAGCCAAATCAAGTCTGATTTTTTTATACCCTGCTTGCCGTGCAAAATCGAAGAGCATTTGAGCCATCTTCCAACCAAGTCCCAGTCCTCGATACTCTTTTAGAAACCACATTCGCTTGAGTTCAGAGATTTCATCATCAAGTCGTCGAATTGCCCCAGTACCTACAACTTGTTCATTATCGACCAAGACCAAAAACGTACCAGAATTGTCGAAATAGTGCGATCGCACATTCTCAATATCAGACATCGAATCATAGCGCCTCAAGTCCTCTTCGGTCAGTACGCCTTGCCAGATCTCTAGGCAAACTGCCGCAACAATTTGCTTGGCTTGTTCGATCTGATGTTGCTGGATTGGTCTAATCTCAACCACTGGCTTTGCTGTACATCAAAGTTTTGAAGAAGTTATTTCAGTACGGAATTATCTCTTGATTTGACAGAAACTTGAAGAACTTGGTTCAATTTACCGCTCTGATGCCCTTCTAAATCCAGCGTCACATACAGAAATCCGTAAGCTTTGAAGGTATCTATCAGCGTTGGTAAGTCGGTTTGCAGCACAAACTCTTTCACCTGGTCAGGCAGTACTTCAATTCGAGCGGTGTCTGCCTCCGATCGCACGCGAATATTCTTCCAACCCAGCCTTCTCAAATACACCTCGGCTCGACCGACGCGCTGAAGTTTGGGGATCGTAATCTCCTCGCCATACGGGAACCGGGAGCTAAGACACGGTTGAGCAGGCTTATCCCAGTAGGGTAGTCCCAAATATTTAGCAATCTCCCGTACTTCGGCTTTCGTCACGCCCACTTCAGCCAAGGGCGATCGTGCGCCTCGCTCTTTTGCGGCTTGAATGCCCGGTCGATAGTCATGCAAATCATCCGCATTGACCCCGTCCACGACATAGGGATAGCCCCACTCCAACGCTAGAGGTTTTAGCGTGTCATGTAATTCGCTTTTACAGAAATAGCAGCGATTGACCGGATTTGAGGCGTAATTCGGATTTTCTAATTCATGAGTTTGAACAATCTTATGAGTGATGCCGATCTGGGCCGCCTGAGTGATGGCATCTTCAAGATCTTCAGGCAGAAGTGAGGGCGATTCGGCAGTGAGCGCGATCGCGCGGTCTCCCAACACGTCATAGGCGAGCTTCGCGACTAACGCACTGTCAATGCCGCCCGAGTAGGCAATTAGCGCTTTGTCCAGATCAGCAAACAACGCTTTCAGGTGGTCAAGTTTTTGCAGCATGAGGGTCAGCATAAGCAGCAACGATATCTAAGGTAGCGCAGAAAAAAAGCCGCGATCGCTCTGTAAGGTTCAGAGCCTCGCGGCCAAAGAAATTCCAAATTTAGTGATTTGGCAGTTGAGCCTTATTCTTCGTAGATGCGGCACTCAGCCGCATCGGGATTGTCATCACAGTATTGCTCCAAAGAGTTTTTGGGCTTAATTTGGCGCTTGTGAGACGCTTCAGCCTGGAGTTCTTCTACAGCATCCCAAGCTGCCGCACACTCACCTGATGATGCGCCGCTTAGGTCGCATACCGAACGCGCATTATCACGCTCTTCTTCAATTTTCTTGTCGATATTGTTAATTGTCATAGGTCCTCATCCTTTGTTGAAGGGAAGTTAGCTTGAATCCTAAAAGAATTCGAGAGAGTAGGTCATCGTGACCTCAACGGCTACCCACCTAAAATCACTATTTCTGTGATACACGAGGTTGACTACACTTCTCCAAAACCAACCCTAAACTCTTAAGATTCGAGGATCTGTAAGTCAGGCAACCGTCTTGCTGATTAAGATTTGAATCACGATATTGCTCTATATTAACCTGATTCACCATCAACCTGATTGACCCATGTCCTTCATTGACAGTAGCCTTCCATCCCTTCATCCATAAGAGACGTACCCATTAGTCTGTACTTCTGCCCTTCTTGCCCATTCATAACTAACGTGGTTTAGTACACTAGATCATGACGAGCGCAACCTCCTCACAGCCTCTCGTCCACCGTTAGCGGAAATAAAGACCATGCCACCAAGCTCCGACTCCATGAAATGGGCAAGCGCCTTGTCAACTCGTCCTTTTCTAGAGGCAGCCGTTGAAGAGGTTACAGTGCAAGCCCAAGAAAGGTTACAGGCAGAGGCGAATTTAGGATTTATTTTTATTTCCTCCGCGTTTGCCAGTGAGTACTCCCGGCTGCTGCCGTTGCTGCAAGAGAAGCTTCCGGGGGTGCCCCTAGTGGGCTGTAGTGGTGGCGGGGTGATTGGGGTGACCTCGCGAGAAAAAGTGCTAGAAGTTGAGGGGGAGCCTGCGTTGGGGTTGACATTGGCGCATTTACCGGATGTGCAGGTGAAGCCCTTTCACATTATTGGCGATGAACTGCCTGATCTCGATGGTTCGCCTCAGGCGTGGGCAGAGTTAATTGGAGTGGCGATCGCAGATCAGCCGCAGCTTGTTTTATTTGCTGATCCGTTTTCGGCTCGAATCAATGACCTGCTTCAAGGGTTAGATTACGCTTACCCCACAGCGGCAAAGATTGGTGGCTTAGCGAGTTCTGGGATGATGGGCGGGTCATCTGGCTTGTTTTGCGACAATCGATTTTACCGGGAAGGTACAGTCGGCGTTGCCTTGAGCGGAAATATTGCGATCGATACGATCGTGGCGCAGGGCTGTCGCCCTATTGGTCAGCCCTACTGGGTGACTGAAGGAGAACGTCATATTATTTTGGCGCTCAAGGAAGATGATGGGTCGGGGGATGTCACCGTGTCTTGTCCTGGGAGCCGATCCCCATTAGAACTCTTGCAAGGCTTGATTCAGAGCTTAGACGAAGACGATCGCCAGTTAGCCACACAAGAAAATCGGATTTTTATTGGGATCGCTCAGAATGAGTTTAAGCAAACGCTCGATCAGGGAGATTTTCTAATTCGGACGCTAATGGGCGTTGATCCTCGGCTGGGTGCGATCGCGATTGGCGATCGCATTCGTCCGGGACAGCGGATTCAGTTTCACCTGCGCGATTCGGAAACGTCAGCAGACGATTTAGAAATGCTGCTAGAGCGCTTTCAGCAAACGGTGCCATCCAATCCATCCCCTGCGGCAGCGCTAATGTTTGCCTGTTTAGGACGGGGGGAAGCTCTCTACGGAGAACCGAATTTCGATTCGCAACTGTTTCATGAGTACGTGAACAGCGTGCCAGTCAGTGGATTTTTCTGCAATGGCGAAATTGGGCCTGTCGGAAGCAACACCTTTCTGCACGGCTACACCTCTGTGTTTGGCATTTGTCGAGCAAAAGAGTGAGCTGATAGAATTTAAATCTTTTACTGACATTATCTATGGCGCTTGTCCGAGTTCGTGAGCATGTTAATCCCCTCAGCCGAAAGTACCAAAATCCAGTCGCCATGCCCGACTGGGGTCGAGTGTATGGAAATGCAACCCAACCGTTGCACTTAGATATTGGATGTGCGCGAGGAAAATTTGCGCTAGAAATGGCACAACGCGAACCAAGCTGGAATTTTTTGGGGTTAGAGATTCGAGAGCCGTTAGTGCATCAAGCGCTTGCAAGTCGTGATGCACTAGAGTTGAGAAATCTGCATTATTTATTTTGTAACATTAATACGTCAATTCATCCGCTCTTGGCATCGCTGGAGCCTCAAACCCTGAGCCGTATCAGCATCCAGTTTCCTGATCCGTGGTTTAAGCGCAAGCATCAGAAACGCCGCGTCGTGCAGCCAGAAATCGTCGATCAACTCTCAAAGTATTTGATTTCGGGTGGCACCGTCTTCGTACAATCTGATGTGCTAGATGTGGCACAAGAAATGGTCGATCGGTTTTCTGAGCATCCTGCCTTTGCGCGTCAACACTCAGATTGGTTGCCAACAAATCCGTTTGAAGTTCCAACCGAGCGAGAGGTAGGGGTTTTGTCTCTTAACAATCCGGTTTATCGGGCTGTCTTTCAAAAGCACAAGGGCAACGTCTAGCTGTAATGCCCAATGTTTAAATCCACGATCGCAGCCACATTCGCATCTGATATTCCTGAGCTGATAGTGGCAATCCCAAGAAAATCGGCATCCAGAAGATAAAAGCGGCTACGACAAGGATGATAATCCACATGGCTGCAAATCGGAGGTGATAAATTCTAAGCCAGCGATCGACAAACCAGGCTAACGCCATCGTCGCAAACACAGATGACCCCATGTAATGGTACAGAAATACACATCGCGACACGGGCATCCACGGCAACAGATTCGCCATGTAATTGACAAATAAAAATACGCCTACCCACAGGTCGCGCGCGGGAAGCAGACCAACTCTTGAGACATTGGGGGTCGCTAGACTTGGAAGCGCCTTCCAATTTTCGATGAGCACCCAGATCAGAAGTGCGATCGCGCCCGACGAAAACCACCACAAAAATGGGTTGCCCATCGCATGAACGTCGTAAACAACTCGTCCTGGGGTCAGTGCTAACGTCGAACCACTAGTAGGCAGCGGAGCACCGCTATCAGTAACTTGGTAAAAATACGCAAGCGGACGCAGCATGAGAATCCAGCTATACCAAGTTGAGCAGTAAGGATGAATGTTAGAACCGCTACCTACACGCTGATGATAGGCGAAAATTTGTCGTTGAACTTCTACAAAATTGAACTCAGGATTGAGATGAATGTGAGGAATCCAAATGAGGTAATAAAACAGGGCTGGAATAGCGCCAAAACACAGCAATAGGTAGAGCAGATTGATTTGAGTCAGACGATAGAGGGGAAAAAATGGAGGGGATGCTTCTGTCAGGATTGCGTCCTGCGCTGATCGAGCGTCCTCCAAAGGTGGACTTTGCAGGGATGAAAAGGATCTTGATACTGAAGAATTAGTGTGTTGAATAGAACTCAAAAATCGCAGAGTCCATGCGAGGATCCACAGCAAAAAAACGCCGAATAGAAACCAAAGTCCGTTCCATTTAATCGATGCTGAAGCTGCAAAAAATACACCCGATCCACAGAGCCAAAGCAGTTGTTTTTGGCGCGATAAAGCATGCAGTGCCAACAAGAAAAGTAGCAATCCCAACAAACCAAAGATAACTAGATAAACATTATTCAAGGCGTAGCGAGACTCAACCAAAAACAAGCCATCCAGTGCCGCAAACAACCCAGCAATCAAGGCAAATCGGCGGCGGAAACTAAGCTGATAGGCAATTCCAGCTACAACAAGTGGAATGAATGAACCAGTCAAGGCATTGAGCCAGCGGTAGCTCCAAGTGCTTAAAGGTGAGCCAGTCAGCGAGTTTATCGTGTCTTTGCCAAAGGGGAGAGACTGAGCGATCCAAATGCCGATCGCAATCAAATATTTGCTTAATGGTGGATGCCCGTCAAAAAACCTTTTTTGCGTGAGATAGTTATTAGCAAAGTTTGCATAGTAAACTTCATCAAATACCAGCGTATTAAAGCGCCCTAGTCCCCAAAATCTCAAACTCAGAGAAACTAGAAAGATCCCCGTGAGTCCACCCCAGAACCACCAATTTCGCTGTGCTACCTTTTGAGACACCCGCATAAGAGTTCAACCAATCGAGTTCAACCTTAAAGCATACTGACCTTCTTCTCGAATCGAAAGAAAATTCTGTCTTTTGAGACTTGATTAATCTACGAGTATAGTTAAAAAATGATCTACCGAAGTTGATGAATGTGTCGCAGAACAACGTAAGTTCTTGAGTAACGTTTTGCAATTTCATTCCATTTCCGATTAACTCAGATTGCTCCTCACTCATAAAACCTAGCTCTTCTCGTTTCACTCCCGTTCTATCGGCTCACATTTGGAGGTATCTAACCCATGATTCGCGTACTCCTAGCGGATGATCAAAATCTCATTCGAGAAGGACTGAAAGCATTGCTAGAGCAGGAGCCTGATTTGGAAGTGGTTGCCGATGTGAACAACGGCTGCGACGCGATCGCAAAAGTAGAAGCGTTGCAGCCAGATGTGGTGTTGATGGATCTGACCATGCCCAAGATGGACGGAATCACCGCCACCCAAACAATCTGTGAACGATTCCCTGATATTCGGGTGTTAGTGCTGACAGCTTCTGATGATGCGGACTCGATTAAGCAAGCGCTACAAGTGGGGGCACAAGGATATCTGCTTAAAGACATGTCTCCAGATGAGCTGGCGAATGCAGTCCGGACGGCCCACAAAGGCTTTACTCAACTCAGTCCAGGCATTTTGCAGAAGGTCATGAGTCCTGTTGAAGTTGCAAGCGAAGCGCCAAGATACTTTGCGGATACACCACCAGCGCAGTCGTTAAACAACGTTCTGCCGTTTAACTTGGCTCAGCGACGGGCGGCAGAGGCTGACCTTCCCATCGGATTTCTGAAGCTAACAGCACGTGAACGTCAGGTGCTGAAGCTGATTGCAGAAGGCTCTAGTAATCGCGAAATTGCTCAAACGCTAGATATTTCTGAAGGAACGGTGAAAAATCATGTGGCGAGTATCTTAGGTCGTCTCAACTTGCGCGATCGCACACAAGCGGCGATCGTCGCTAACTCGGTCATGTCGTTACTTTAGATCGCTAATGCCATAAGCAAACCTGAAGATCAATTGCGTTGCCGAAAATCAGTCACTCTTTGATTTCTGTGTTACAAGATTCTAGCAACATAAGCAATTGTTTTCAGGTGTTAGCGGAGATTGACGATGACTCACGTACTAGTAGATTTACCGACTTGGGCAGCGAATGTATCCCATGCCAGCAGCGCTTTGCAATCGTTTCATTGGCACGTATCAGACGATTGGATTGTCTTAGCTCAGCAATTTAAAGAAACCGATATTACTGGAGAAGTGGGAAAGAGTTGGGGTCAATTTGTAAAGACCGGGCAAGTATGGGCGCTGTTAGTCGGCTTAGTAGTTGGCTACTTGGCAAGAGCGCTCACGTCTTACGGTTAGAGCGATTTTGGTGAGAGCAAATTTGCCGTTTGTAGTTCACGATGTGCCATTTTAGATTTCTAGTTTGCTGTAGGCTTAGGAGTTGTGATTTATCCCTTCCTCGGAGTAGGTTCTCTTGAGTCAACAGCAAGCTTCTGATGGACTGTCAAAAACCTGGAGTCAGCGCTTTGAAACCGCGTTGCATCCTGCGATCGCTCAGTTTAACGCCAGCATCGAATTTGACATCGAATTAATCGAATACGATATCACTGGCTCTCAGGCACACGCGAAAATGCTCGCTAAAACCGGAATTATTTCTCCCGAAGAGGGTGAACAACTGGTGCAAGGGCTAGAGCAGATTCGGCAGGAATACCAGGCGGGTCAGTTTAATCCGGGTATTGATGCTGAAGATGTACATTTTGCGGTCGAGCGGCGGTTGACCGAACTTGTGGGCGATGTCGGGAAAAAACTGCACACCGCGCGATCGCGCAACGACCAAGTTGGAACCGATACGCGCCTTTACCTGCGCGATCAAATTGGGCAGATCCGTCAAGGCGTCCGAGGCTTTCAAACCGTGTTGCTAGATTTAGCCACACAGAACGTCAAAACGTTGATTCCAGGCTACACCCATCTCCAACGGGCGCAGCCAATCAGTTTGGCGCATCATCTCCTCGCCTATTTTGAGATGATGGATCGAGATTGGCAGCGCTTAGGTGAAATCTACCAGCGGGTGAACCGATCGCCCCTTGGGTCTGGAGCGTTAGCGGGGACGACGTTTCCGATCGATCGGCATTACACAGCGCAATTGCTGGAGTTTAGCAGCGTTTATGAAAATAGCTTAGATGGCGTTAGCGATCGCGACTTCGCGATCGAATTCCTCTGCGCGGCAAGTCTGATCATGGTCCACTTGAGCCGCTTGTCTGAGGAAGTCATTTTATGGGCATCTCAAGAATTTAGCTTTGTAACGCTCAAAGATAGCTGCGCGACAGGCTCTAGCATCATGCCGCAGAAAAAGAATCCCGATGTGCCCGAATTGGTGCGTGGCAAAACAGGTCGAGTATTTGGGCACTTGCAAGCCATGCTTGTGCTAATGAAAGGCTTACCATTGGCGTATAACAAGGACTTACAGGAAGACAAAGAAGCCTTGTTTGACGCTGTAAAAACCACAAAGGTCTGTCTAGAAGCGATGACTATTTTGTTGCGCGAAGGATTGGAGTTCAAAATGGCGCGGCTTCAAGAAGCGGTGGCAGAAGATTTTTCAAACGCGACCGATGTTGCCGATTATTTAGCCGCCAAAGGCGTTCCCTTTCGTGAGGCGTACGATTTAGTCGGTAAGGTCGTCAAAACGTCTCTAGCGGCAAATAAACTCCTAAAAGATCTGACGCTTGAGCAGTGGAAGGAACTCCATCCCGCCTTTGAAGAAGATATTTATGCCGCGATCGCACCAGAACAAGTGGTTTCCGCTCGCAATAGCTTCGGCGGCACAGGCTTTGACCAAATCCACCGCGCTCTAGAATCTGCAAAACAACGTCTAGCCTCTTCTTAATTTTCTTATGCCTCTTCAAATTGGCGACCCTGCTCCCAGCTTCATCCTGCCCGATACCTACGGTCAGCCTGTCAATCTTGCTGACTTCAAAGGTAAGCGAGTCGTTCTGTATTTCTATCCACGCGACAACACGCTGGGATGCATTAAGGAAGCGTGTGCCTTTCGCGATGCTTACGCCGACTTTCAAGCTCAGGATGTCGTTGTCTTAGGCATCAGCACCGATGATGCTAAATCTCACGCAAAGTTCGTCAACAAGCTCAACTTGCCCTTTCCACTCTTGTCAGATGAAGGTGGAAAAGTTGCCGAGAGGTACGATAGCTATGGACTGAAGAAATTTATGGGCAAAGAATACGTGGGCATTAGCCGAAATACGGTTGTGGTTAGCCCAAATGGTACGATTGAAAAAATCTACAAGAAAGTTAAGCCTGAACTTCATGCAGCGCAACTTCTGCAAGATCTAACTTAAGGGCTTGAATGTTTAGCGGCTCGTGTGGTGTTCTATCAAAGTTGCGGTTGATATAGATGTTCCTCGCATTCGGACTGATTGGCTGCACGCTTTGAAGCATTGGTCTTGAGTGTGGTGTTGCTCCCTGAATTTATGCGTTGGTTGTGGCATTTTTTCCAAAACGTTTTGGGTGTCGTCCTTCGGCATCCTGTGACCGGAACGAGTATTATTGCGATTTTACCGGATGAGAAACTTGTTTTAATTCAACGACGGGATAATCGGTTGTGGGGTCTTCCGGGCGGCATTGTGGACTGGGGCGAAGATTTGCCCACTGCGATCGCGCGCGAGCTTGCAGAAGAAACCGGGCTAGAGTTAGCGAAAATTCGGCGGTTGGTTGGGGTGTATTCTGCGCCTGATCGCGATCCGCGAATGCATTCAATTTGCATCGTGGTTGAGGTTGAAGCTAGGGGCATGATGCAAGTCACAGATCCGCTAGAAGTGATTGATGTGCAAGCATTTCCGCCGGGACAGCTACCGGAAGGTCGGCTCTCACACGACCATCAGCGACAGTTGGAAGACTACTTTGCTGGGTTGACAACAGTTGCTTAAATTCTAGTTGGGCGATTTGAGATAAATGGTGAGGGTTATATTTCAAAGCTATTTGTGAGGGGACAAGCAAATGCTTAAGAACCAAGCAATTCTTACATTATGAGAATATTTAACTGTCCAATTTGCGGTTTACCTTGGCGAGAAGGCGTCGATGAAGAAAAGGTTCGCTACTCTTACGAAATTTGCAACTGTTGTGGTTGTGAATATGGTTACGATGACACTCCAACGTATCGTGAGCAGTGGCTAAAAAAAGGAACACCTTGGTTCGATGAACGGCAGCGCCCGAAAGGATGGAATCTGGAAGACCAGTTGCATCACATTTTTCCAGGTTGGAATGCAGAATGAGATGCGAGATAATTATGGTGGTTCAATTGGCAGCGTTGGGTCTCCATGCAGTTTGAGTGGGACGAAGCGAAAAATCTAGAAAATGTTCGTAAACACGAAATTGATTTTGCGGATATTCCCGAAATGTTTGAGGGGTCAATGCTGGTTGAGTTGGATGACCGTTTTGATTACAGTGAAGACCGATGGATCGGAATCGGCTTTTTAGGTAACGGTATAGCGATCGTTGTTTGGACAGAGCGGCAAGGTGACGTAATCCGAGTAATTTCAGCACGACGGGCAAATCGACATGAACGAAAACGATTTGAGCAGTACCTCTCGTACTAATTGGGCAGCATTGGAATCGATGTCAGACGAAGGAATTGATTATTCTGATATTCCACCTTTGACAGATGAGTTTTTTGAGAAGGCAGTGCTAAGAGTTCCAGCGGAACAAGCTAGGAATTTAGTCCAGCTTGATCCGGACGTGATGACATGGTTTCAATCGCAAAGCGAAGAATACAAGACGCTAATTAATTCAGTGTTGCGTCGTCATATTGAGCAGGATAGTAATCAGAAAACTGCCTAATCGATGGAAACAGAATACGACTTTAGCAATGGAAGATGAGGTGCTATTGATCCTGTAAGTGCTGGCAAGATTCGCACTTCGGATTGAGGATGAAATACTGGCGTGGGTTACAGGGCAAGTTCGTTGCAAAGTAGGCATAGATCTTGAGTTAGCCATTAGAACGGCGTCTAATCTCTCGAATTCCCCAAAAAGCTAGATTTAAGTCTAAGTGGATCAATCTTGATACTTCGGGTAATTCTTGGTTCAGAATTCTACACAGTAGCGTTGCATCACCTCCAGTCATGACGATCGCACTATCTGGAAATCTTCGTTGCCAATCTAGAACAAAGTCTCGAATACTGGTGATCGCACCCTGTAAAATTCCGCTCGCGATCGCGTCTCGTGTGTTTCTTGCCCAGCGCGGCGGCAAGTCTAAAATCGTTTCAGTATCTAAATTCGGTAATGCGGCAGTGTTCTGTCCCAACGCCTGAAACTGCAACCTCAATCCTGGCGAAATTGCGCCGCCGATCAGATTATTGTGCGAATCGGCTCCTGTAAAAGTCATGGCAGTCCCGCAGTCAATCACCAACGCAGGACTGCCATAGGTTGCGATCGCGCCCCACAACGCCAGTGCCCGATCAACGCCAAAACTTGAATAAACCTGATACAACGGAATCTGAGACAGTGTGATGACCTTGACTTGAGAATAGGCTGTCCAAGGTTTACTCTGTTTGGGTACGACGGAAGCTAGCCAAAGTTCGGGTAGAGTCATCTGATCTGAGAGTGGCACAAACCCTTTAGGATTAGCAATGAAGGCTTTCACAATATCTATATCCATTGGGGAAGCATCCCAAACCTGTCGCAGTGTTTCATTCTCAAACAGCGCCCAGTGGAAGCGAGAATTGCCAATTGTGAGCGCAAGCCACTCGTTCATATAAAAAACTTATGAGTCCGTTTGTGTATTAAAACTTTACAAAAGCGGATCAAACGCGAAAAACTAAGAAAACACGAGCAATATTCCTTAACATGTAAGAAGGTACACCCGTTGCAAAAGTATTGCAGGAGGCAGACATGGTAGCACTCAGCGATCATCCCACCGCTCGATCAAAGCGCAGGCTCACCCTTCAAACTGCTGATATTGCCTCAGACACAACTGTTATTCGCTCCCTCGACTGGGATCGCGATCGCTTTGATATCGAGTTCTCCTTAGAAAACGGCACTACCTACAACTCCTTCTTGATTCGGGGTGAGAAAGTCGCCCTCGTTGATACTTCTCATGAGAAGTTTCGGGATCTGTACCTCGATACATTAACTGAGCTAATCGATCCGCAGCAAATCGACTATCTAATCATTAGCCATACCGAGCCGGATCACAGCGGCTTGGTGCGAGACGTGCTGCAACTCAATCCGAATATTACGGTAGTGGGCGCAAAAGTTGCCATTCAGTTTCTTGACAGTATGGTTCATCAACCCTTCAAGAGCCAGTTGGTCAAAAGCGGAGAGCGCTTGGATTTGGGCAATGGTCATTTGTTGGAATTCGTGTCTGCCCCAAACTTGCATTGGCCCGACACCATTTTTACCTACGACTCGAAAACGCAAACGCTCTTCACCTGCGATGCCTTTGGAATGCATTTTTGCGACGATCGCACCTTTGACGAAGATTTAGACCTGATCGAGCAGGAATATCGCATCTATTACGATTGTCTCATGGCTCCTAACGCCCGCTCGGTGCTATCTGCTATCAAACGCATTGGAGAGCTTCCCGAAGTAAAAATGGTCGCCACAGGTCACGGTCCGCTCTTGTACTACAACGTGAAAGAATTGGTCGGACGCTATCAAGAATGGAGCCAAACCAAAGCCAAATCCGTCAAAACGGTGGGATTGTTCTATGTGGGTGGCTATGGAGACGGCGATCGATTAGCTCACGCGATCGCAGATGGCATTCTCAAAACAGGGGTTGGAGTTGAAGTTTTGGATCTGCGAGAAGCCCAACCTCACGAGGTGCGTGAACTGGTCGAACTCTCAAGCGGATTAGCGATTGGAATGCCGCCTCAATCGGGTAAAATCGCCGATCAAGCCAAAGCCGCGATCGGCACAATTTTGGCAGCGGCAAATGCAAAGCAAGCGATCGGGCTGTTTGAGGTGGCAGGTGAGGATGAAGAATCGGTGGATGTAATTCGCAGCCAATTTCGAGAAGCGGGATTAACCGAAGGCTTTGCTCCCATTAAAATCGAGGCAACACCGACGGATGCGACCTACCAGCTTTGCGAAGAAGCAGGCACAGACTTAGGGCAATGGCTGACCCGCGATCGCGCTGTAAAACAGATGAAATCTCTAGACGGCGATCTTGATAAAGCAATGGGACGCTTGAGTGGAGGGCTTTACATCATCACCGCCAAGAAGAATGAAGTAACCAGCGCGATGTTGGCATCCTGGGTGTCTCAAGCTAGTTTCGAGCCGTTAGGGTTTACGATCGCCGTTGCCAAAGACCGCGCGATCGAGTCGCTCATGAGAGTCGGCGATCGCTTCGTTCTCAATATTTTGGAAGAAGGCAACTATCAGCCCTTGATGAAGCACTTCTTAAAGCGTTTTGCCCCAGGTGCAGACCGATTTGCAAACGTCAAAATCTATCCTGCTAATAACGGTTCTCCAATTCTTGCGGATTCCCTCGCCTATCTAGAATGCGAAGTCACAAGCCGGATGGAATGCAGCGACCACTGGATTGTCTACAGCACAGTCGATGTCGGACGAGTTGCTAAATCGGATGCTCTCACTGCCGTTCATCATCGGAAAGTGGGAAATCACTACTAAATCTCCACTGGAGGATAAGGGACGCCTGCGGCAACGCTTTGCCAAGGGGGATGACATGCGCAAGTGTAATTTGACAAGTGCAACTTTGAGTTGTATCCCTTATCCCTCATCTACTTCTTCTCTCATCGCGTTGCTGTCAACCATCCCTCCTCGCGAAAGCGGAGCATTACCCTTCCTCCCATCCCTCATTTCTTATGTCAGACTCTAGACCCAGAGACGTGCAAATTGCCGAAATCGGTGTCGATACGCAAGTGCTGCGATCACGCACTTGGGATCGGCTCAAGTTTGAAATCGAATACGCGCGACAAAAGGGCACAACTGCCAATGCCTATTTGATTCAAGCAGAACAAAATGCCTTGATCGATCCGCCGGGTTCGTCTTTCACAGATATTTTTGTACACGAACTCCATCAACATCAGTACTTTCAGAAGCTCGACTATGTGATTTTGAGCCACGTGAATCAAAATCGCCTCGAAACGCTCAAAAAGCTACTTGAATTAGCACCGCAGGTCACGATCGTTTGTTCTAAGCCGGCTGCCAATGCTTTAAAAACAGCTTTTCCAAATCTTCCGCTCCAACTTCAAATTGTTCGAGATGACGACACTCTCGATCTGGGCAAAGGACATGTTTTGCAATTCGCCTTTGTGCCTACTCCGCGCTGGGTAGATGAACTGTGCGTTTTTGATCCAGCCACCCAGATTCTCTATACAGACAAATTCTTTGGATCGCATGTCTGCGATGATTCTATTTTCGATGAGCACTGGAAGCAGCTAGACGAAGATCGTCGCTACTACTTCGACTGTCTGCACGCGGCGCAGTCTAAACAGGTTGAAGCCGCGATCGCAGAACTTTCAACTTTTCCTGCCACGATGTATGCCGTTGCTCATGGCTCCATTGTCCGCTACAGCCGCAGCCGCTTGATGTTGGACTATCGAAACTGGTGCGATGAGCAGAAAAACCAAGAACGTTCTGTCGCCTTGCTTTACGCTTCTGCCTACGGAAATACCGCTAGTGTAGCGCAAGCGATCGCTAAAGGACTCACGGACTCTGATATTACTGTTGAATCGGTTAACTGTGAATTTGCTGAGCCATCCGATGTGACGGCGGTTGTAGAACGCTGCGACGGCTTCATTATCGGCACTCCAACGCTGGCAGGACACGCGCCGACACAGATTCAAACAGCGTTAGGTTTAGTCCTCTCTAATGCCTCGAAAACTAAAGTAGCAGGCGTTTTTGGCTCCTATGGTTGGAGCGGCGAAGCGATCGATCTCGTTGAAAACCGCCTTCAAGATGCAGGCTACACATTTGGATTTGACACGATTCGCGTGAAGTTCAAGCCGACAGACGAGGTGTTGCAGCAGTCAGAGCAAGCGGGAGCAGAGTTTGCTCAGGTGTTGCGTAAAACGAAGAAAGTTCGAGAACCGCGATCGTTTGTTGCTGAAACAAAGAGCGATCGCACCGAACAAGCCCTCGGTCGTGTCATCGGGTCACTGTGCGTCGTCACCGTCAGACAAGGCGAGCGAAGGAATGGTTTTCTCACGTCTTGGATTTCTCAAGCCACTTTCAATCCGCCGGGAGTCACGGTGGCGATCGCAAAATCTCGCGTGGAAGGCTGGCTCGATCACATTGGCGATTCGTTTGTGCTGAATATTTTGAGAGAAGATCGGCAGCTTCGACGGGCTTTTATGAAATCCGGATCAGAGTACGATCGCTTTGCCGACCTCAACACAGAACCTGCCGCCAATGGTTGCCCAGTTCTGCTGGACGCTTTGGCCTACCTCGAATGCACCATTCAAAACCGGATGGAATGCGGTGATCATTGGCTGCTCTACGCCGAGGTGAATAATGGCAAGGTTATGGAAGCGAAAGGCGTAACTGCCGTCTTGCACCGCAAGTCAGGAACATCTTATTAACCGCAGCTTACTAACCGCATTCAAACTCCATCAAAACATTAGGCTCTTGCTTAGTAAACTGAAACAGCTTGCATTTGCGAGATAGATAGGAGATATATGTTAATTTTGTTGAACATCCTTTATTTCCTCCTTTAGGAAGATGACAATAAGAGGAATTGGCAAATCTTGCTGGTAGGATTAACACCAAATCTCGTTGAACTTCTTGCCAGTAGACGTGCGGAAATCTTCTGTAATCGTAGTCACATCGACGCAGTATCCGCTCAATTCGCTTATAGCGGTTCAGCGACCAATCCCGCAGCATTTGCCAAGAGGGATGTAGATCGGGCGACAAAATAAAGGGATACGCTTTACGATACAACCGTGGCAAATAGTCATAAATCCAAAATTGCATCATGGAGCGGTAGCCCGGATTGTTATAGGCTCGCAATTCGAGGATTTCGGTGCGGCTAACACCAAAGCGATCGAGTACTTCCGTCGGCAAATAACAAATGCCTTGCTTGGCGTCTTCCTGCAGATCACGCAGAATATTGTAAAACTGATCCACCATGCCAAACGCGCCGACGATTCGTCGATGATGAGCGGGCAAAAAGGGTAGTACTTGAAAGAAAGAGGCTGCCAGTTCCTCTAGCATCGTCTCAAACTGATCGAGGGTGTCGAAGACAAGATTGTTGTTGTGGTGATAGCGCTCCAGTGCGCCTAAGTACCGATTCCACGAGTTAATTGATAGCTGACCTACAGGGTCAGTGTTACAAAACCAGCGATCGCGAATGGCTTCAAACACTTTTCGATGCCCGCTAACAGGCTGCACCTGACCCGTCGCCATTAGCCACTTCCAACCGTCTTGAAAGCGCTGAAACTCAGAACCATGAGGGTCTAGGAGGTCGCTCTCAGCTAACCGATCCGCCAGCCGAATCCAGCTAATGCGCTCAATCCATTCTTGCCGAGCCTCTAACTCTAGCTCCATCACCCAAGCGGCATTATCCTCGTCCTTGAGGGCATCATCTGCGATCGCAAGATAGTGCGAGGAACCAACTAATTGGGATAGCGACAAAGTACTCATACGAAAAGTCAAAATCTCATCGAATTGCTAAAGTGCGCTCCAGGTTCAGAATTCCCAGATTTTTTGGAGAACAACAGAATGTGTTTTGTATCACATGCAAGCATTCTGAAATTAGGCTAACTGCGCCTTGGTTCTTGCACGTGAAAGCGGCCCACAAGAAATAGGCATGCCTAAGCGAAACTATGAAATATCAGGAGGAATACTCACAATTTCGGCGACGTTGAGTAGTGTTATGGAGCCGTAGTTGGACAGTCGCATCGTTACGACACGGCATCGAAGCTGATTAACGGGTTTACACCACTACCCTCCAACTTCTTTAACCGATGTTTCTGACGTTCTAACAGTCTAGAAATGGCTAAGCAGTGGACAGACAGAACGCCAGAACACAGATTGCTCACGAATCCATACAACCCACCCCTAAATGTTCCAAAATGAAGGACTTGTTGTGTTCGCTCAAGCTTAGAGGCCAGAAGGCAACCTTAGAGGCTAGAAGGCAACACTCTGCTTGATGATGTAAATCCTGGCTCCTCCATTATTAAATGATCGCCCTTCGAGCCACTGAGCGAAAGAATAAAAATGTTTTTACAAAAAAATACTTCAAGTTTTTACACGTCTTGTCTTAAAAAGTTTTAATCTGAGATTGCCGTTTCGGCACGCTGTTTTAAAAATTTTTTGCAAACTTCACTAAATTCCTTCTAGAATTCGGTGCAAGGCTCTAAGTTACTAACTCTAATTTGGTGAAGCAGTAATCGATGAAATGATAACGACGCGGTTGGTCATAGAAGATAAAAGACCTAATCGAAAAAGCACCGGGAAAACACCTGAGATGGGCACTCTTGTCCGATCAGACCGTCTTTCCTCTTATGTCGTTAGTCCCCTGCACTACTACTAAGGAACACAGTTACTATGTCACTTTTTGATTGGTTTGCAAATCGACAAAAATCAGGGTCTTCTGTCCCCGACGGGCAAGAACGGGAGATCGCAGATGGGTTGTGGACAAAATGCGAAGCTTGTAGCGTCCTCACCTATACCAAAGATTTGCGACTGAATCAAATGGTGTGCCTAGAGTGCAATCATCACATGCGCGTCGCGAGCGATCAGCGCATTAGTCAATTAATCGATGCGGATACGTGGGTTGCCATTGACGAAGGCTTGATGCCGACTGATCCCCTCAAGTTTCGCGATCGCAAAGCCTATAGCGATCGCTTGCGAGAAACTCAGGAAAAAACTCGTCTCACCGATGCGGTGCAAACCGGAATTGGACAGATTGAAGGGTCTTCTGTAGCCTTGGGCGTGATGGACTTCCGCTTTATGGGTGGCAGCATGGGTTCAGTTGTTGGTGAGAAGCTGACTCGGCTGATCGAGCGTGGAACTCAGCAACGGCTTCCAGTGGTAATTCTATGTGCCTCAGGAGGGGCACGGATGCAGGAAGGCATGTTGAGCCTGATGCAAATGGCGAAAGTGTCCGGGGCACTAGAACGGCATCGCGCTAACCGTTTGCTCTACGTTCCAGTGTTGACCCATCCAACGGCGGGGGGGGTCACCGCTAGTTTTGCCATGTTAGGAGACATCATTCTGGCAGAACCGAAAGCGACGATTGCCTTTGCTGGACGTCGGGTTGTCGAGCAAACCTTACGAGAAAAGCTCCCCGATGACTTTCAAACGTCTGAATATCTGTTAGCCCATGGCTTTGTGGATGCGATCGTGTCTCGCACTCAGTTGAAGAAGACACTAGCTCAGTTAATTCGGCTTCATCAGCCCACCGTTCTCCCGATTCATACCGGAGGAAGTCAGATCCCAGGCATTAAAACGCTGACTACGGTTGTCCCCAACTCGATTCTTTAATCAATTCGCGATCGCATGGGGAGAGAAGAGAGCCTCTTTCCATACCGCCTTTTCTGAGAATCTCTTCATTCTTCTACAAATTGGGCTAAGGATTGTTACAGCGACGTGATATTGGTATTAAAGAAGTCTATTTTCGCTATCAGCCGTTCTCATGGTGAAGGTTCTACCGAGCGATGAGTCTACGGCTAGTGCCTCTTCCTCAAAGCGCAGTGTCTTAAAGGGCAGTGTCTCAACGGGCAATGTCTTGAGGGTCACAGTGTCTTAAGGATTGAGGTTGCCATTATCGACTGTTGTGTTGTGAAATTCGTAACTGAGCCACATTTAAGGAGAACCATGCTTAAAAGATGCCTTTGGCTTGCTGTAGCCACTGTCTTTTTTGCCTTTCAAGTTTTTGTACAAGGCGTGAATGCTGCCGAATTAGACGCTAAGCTTCGCACCATTCCAGTCAATGATGCAGGCGATACTACGGTGTTGAGCCTGAAGCAGGTTAAAGAAGGTAAGCGTCTATTTCAATACGCGTGCGCCCAGTGTCACGCAGGTGGTGTCACCAAGACCGATCCTAACGTAGGGCTTGACCCCGAAGCGCTTGACTTGGCAACACCGCCTCGCAATAACATCGAAGCGTTGGTGGATTATATGAAAGATCCCACCAGCTACGATGGGTCTACCTCGATCGCGGAAGTGCATCCGAGCATCAAGAGCAAAGATACCTTCCCTGAAATGCGGAACCTCACCGACAAAGACCTTGTTGCGATCGCAGGACACGTTCTACTTCAGCCCAAAATTGTCGGCGATCAGTGGGGCGGCGGCAAAATCCACTACTAGTTCATTCTCTTGCTGACCATTGCTCCATGCTAATTCACAAAACTCTGCGCTGGCTTCCTGCTCTTCTGCTCCGTGGTTTCGCGGTGTTTTGTTGTGTCTGTGTGGGACTGGCATTGGTCAGCCGTCCGGTCTATGCTGCTGATTCCTACGTGACTTATTACTTAAAAGTGACCGAGCCGATTCCGCTAGCGCTTGATGATCAAGGGCAGACGCGCCTGTTTTCGGCAGAGGACATCACCGAAGGGAAAAAACTTTTTGGTGGGAGCTGTACCAATTGTCATGTTGGCGGATCAACGTTACCCAATCCCCCTGTTTCGTTGTCGCTAGAGGCGCTAAAAGGGGCAACGCCGCCGCGAGATACGATTGAACGGCTTGTTGCTTATATGCGGCGTCCAATGAGCTATGACGGTACAGAAGACGAGATTTACTGCCGGGAAGTCCCGGAGAGTTGGCTTTCGCGATCGCAAGCTGAACATTTGGCTGGGTTTATTCTGCGGGCAGCCCAAGTTGCGCCGGGCTGGGGAACTGATCAGTTTTAGAGGCAGGCTCAGTAGATTTAAGCTTTAGTTGCAGAAACTCTCTGCATTGATGAAGTACGACAAGCTGTAAAATATCGAAAGAAGTTAGAGAACCACTCGTTCTAGAGACCACTATGAAATCGATTTCTTCTGTTCTTCGAGGAATTTCACTGGCATTCTGTGCCGTTATGCTGATCGCTAGCAGCTTTTTCTGGGCTGCTTCTCCTGCAGCAGCAGAAACCTACAATGTCAAGATGGGAACCCCGAAAGGTTTAGTCTTTGATCCGGCTGTTGTGACTATCAAACCGGGTGATACCGTGCAGTGGCAGGTGGGCAGCTTGCCGCCTCACAACGTTGTGTTTGACAGTGCTAAAGTTCCTGATGGGAATAAAGATTTGGCCGCTAAGCTGTCTCACAAAGGTTTAGAAGGCGCGGGTAAGAGTTTTGAAGTAAACTTCCCAGCGGACACGCCTGCGGGTGAGTACTCCTACTACTGCTTGCCTCACCGGGGTGCTGGCATGGTTGGTAAAGTGATCGTTCAATAGTTCTTGAAGTCTCCATTTGACTCAATCATCTCCTCTTTCATCAATAGCCAGAACCTCCTTTTCCCGTCTTAGAATAGGGATCTAACAAGGTATTAAAGCGCTTCTGGCTAGCGGTTGAGAGAGGAGAATTATTTTGCAAAGAATTTTATCAATGCGAGTCGTGGTGCTACCACTAGCCATTTGCCTTGCGATCGCGCTCTTTCTCTTCCCTCTAACTAGTTCTGCTGGGGCGGATGCGCCTGACGGTCAGCGCATCTTTAGCGCCAATTGCTCAGCCTGTCATATTGGTGGCAACAACGTGATTATTTCTCACAAAACGCTGAGAAAAGAAGCTCTTGAAAAGTATGCGATGAACTCGGTAGATGCAATTAGACAGCAGGTGTCTCATGGCAAAAATGCAATGCCTGCTTTTGACGGACGATTGACCGATTCTGAAGTTAAGGCCGTTGCTCAGTACGTGCTTCAGCAAGCCGAAGCAGGATGGTGAGTACCGTCTGGTAACAAACCCCGACGATAAGCCCTCCAAGCGACCTTGGAGGGTTTTGTTTAGGATCGTGGATTAAATAAGACCGGAAATCATCAGCCCTGTGGTTTAGCCGT